>CAADGM010000107.1 GCA_900696535.1 uncultured Planctomycetota bacterium | reverse complement strand
TCGGGCCGGCTACCGCTCGTTTGAACCCGCACTCCGGGCGTTCGTCGAGGCGTTCACCGAGCCGGTCCTGCAAGTGCCGTTCTTGCCGGACATTATGACGCGGTCCGCGTGAGATTCACCTCTTCTTCAGGCGGTAGAAGCCTGGCCGCGGCGTCCGTACGAACTCCACCAGCCCGCGTTTCACGAGGTCCGACAGGTCCCGCTTGGCCGTTTTCGGCACGATTCGGAACTGCTTTTCGACCTGTCCGCGCGCCAACTTGGCGCCGCCGCGGAGCTGCTCCAGGACCCAGTGTTGCCGCTCGTTCAAGGGGACATTTGCTGAGCCTGCGGGGACATCCGCCGGCGGCGCGGGGACACCAGACATGTTTGTGTCCCCGCGTGTCCCCGCAATGTCCCTGCATGTCCCCGCGCCGATGTCCCCGCACGACGCGGAGGCGTTGCCGTCCAGCTCCTCGATCGCGACTTTCGGGCTCAAGCGGTAACCGGGGCCGCCGCTGACGATCACGTCGTCCCGCCCGCACCGGTATCCTTGCCGTGCGAGCGCGGCGCGGATTCGCTCGCGCAGATCGCTCACGCAGGACGAGACAGTATTCTCGGTCGCGCTGCGGCCCTTGAACAACTCCGCCAGCTCTCGCGCCCGTGCCGGGACGTACCGGCCATCATCGCGGCGCTGCTTCAGACGCTGAAGCACCGCCCAGAAATTGCCGCGCTCCGTGCGCTCGGCAATGGTCTCGCCAAGCACCTCGACGCGAGCAAGCCCAAAGG
Source organism: uncultured Planctomycetota bacterium (assembly GCA_900696535.1). Lineage (GTDB taxonomy): Bacteria > Planctomycetota > Phycisphaerae > UBA1845 > Fen-1342 > CAADGM01. Next base: position 34,073 of record CAADGM010000107.1, on the reverse strand, counting down.
CGACCGTTAGCTTTTCGATCGGCCTCAAGTCGGTGTCGGAGCGCGGTGTCGCACCGGTGCAGTGTTCCTGCTCCTCAAGCACGTCCCGGATGACGGCGACGAGTGTTCGCCCTTTCTCCGGGAACGGCTTGGCGATGAACTCGTTCGCCCCGTTGCGCGTGAGTTCCTTCGTCAGGTCCACGCAGGCGCCGCCGTGGGCGGTCATGATGATCACCGGCAACCGGCCCGGGCCGTGAGTGTGTCGGATCGCCCGCAGCAGGTTGACACCGTACTCTATACTGGCGCCGCCGCGGTGCGGGCGCGCGGGGATCTGCAGGTCCAGCAGCACGTAGTCGTACCCGCCGACCTCGAGCTTGGCCTGTGCGTCGGCCTGATTGGTTACGTGGTCCACTTTGTGACCTAGCGAGAACAGCGCGTCCTCGATCGACGGCACAATCCGGTCATCGTCCTCGACGACCAATGCCCTCCGCGGCTTCATGGGGTGCCTCCCGCCGTGTCCGCCGGCAGCCGGACATGCACGGTCGTCCCGGCGCCTTCCGCGCTTTCGATGCGAATCGTCCCTCCATGTGCGGCGATCTTCCGCATGGCGTTCGGCAGACCGTAGCCGGTGCTGTTGCGCTTGCTCTTGTTGCGGCGGCCGGGTGTCGACAACAACAACGTGTTGGCCTCTTCCTGTGCAAAGCCCCTGCCATTGTCGTGAACCGCCAGCTCAGCCCATGCGCCGTCCTCCGTCGCCGACAGCGTGATGCCAGCGGGCGGCGCCCCCTCGGCGCGAGCGGCGAAGGCCTCGAACGAGTTCTTGATCACGTTCGATAGTGCTGTGACGATGAGGTGCCGGGCGACCCGCACGGTAATCCGTTCGGGAATCTGCATGTCAATGGCGACTGCGTCGGGGTCCACCTCACCGCTTGAGCGCACGCTCTCGGCTGCGATCTCAACCGCGGCCCGCGCGAGTTCCGACAATGGCTCTGGCTGCCGCTGAAACGTGAGCGGGTCCGTGAACTGCTCCATGTCCCGGACGGTACGCTCCAGGAAATCGATGTCGTCCTTCGCACGCCTCTGCGTCCGCGGCAGGCTTCTCCCTGCGGCGACCTCGTTCTCGCCGATAAGCGCCGTGATACCTGTGCGCAGGTGGGTCAGAATGCTCCGCAGGTCGTGGACCATCGACCCCACCAGTAGCTCGGTGTAGCGCTCACAGAGGCGCCAGGCCTGACGGGCCGCGGGCTGCCCGTGACGCTGCTCGATGGAGCGCAACTGCTCGGTGATCTGGTCGATCCCGAAGCGTACGTTGTCCGCCGTGCGGGTCGCGTGGGCGCGCTTGGTGACCGCACGTTCCACGCTCCTGCGTACAAACGCGTTGACGTCCTGTTCGAGGCTAGGGCGCAGCCGGGCAAAATCCCCGTCCGGCAGGTGCGGCAGGAGATTGGCGACGGCCTGGCGCACCTCCGGCTTCGGATCGCCCCCGAGCAGATCAAGCAGAGCGGCCACATCCAGCGACAGCGCTTGCCCAGTCAGGCGCTCGCGCAGGGCATCCACGAGCTCGACGCGCTGCGGCCAGGGAATCGTGTCGCGATTGCCCCGGAGCACCGCCAGTGCGTCCGCCGGCGATCTGTCTTCAGTATCAGACGACATCGCGATTAGCGTAGCGGCTTTGCCGCCGCCTGAAAGCCTCCTCGCCGCCCTCCAGCAACGTCAAGATGTCTCCTTTGCACTCGTCAACGGTGCCCTGATTGGCGAGCCTGGCGTTGACGCCATCTGATTCCAGGACGAACAAGCGTTCCGCATCGCCCAGCACCGGGATATTGGGGTTGTGGGTGACGAACACGAGCTGGCGCCGCGCTTTCATCGCCTGGATGCTGCCCACGACACACTCGAAGATGAAGCGGTTGTCCAGGTTGTCCTCCGGCTGATCGATCAGCAACGGGTTGTCGCTGTCCAGCAGCAGGATGGGCAGAATGGTCGTGCATTTCTGCCCCGTGGAAAGCGAACCGGACTCCTTGTACTCGCCGCCGTCGTTCAGTTCGATCCGCGGCATGTCGGTCAATTCGGCGGTTTCGAGCTTGCAGAGAGTGTCCGAGTTTGCCAGCACCTCCAACACCTTCCGGGCCTGATCCTCGCTCAGGTCCGCCTCCTCTACCAACGGCTGCGTATCGCCGCTTTGAACGATGGCGGCCAACCGCGCCGGCATGACGGCGTTGGCAATCTTCCCAGCAACGACTCCCGCCTTCACTCGCGCGCTGCGCAGGGCACCCGCCAGGAGTTCCGCGTATTGCTCGGTGTCGCCCGCCTGCTGCACCGAGACGCGAACCGTTCCACGCAGCGCACGGGTGATCGATGCGGCCACGGCGCGACGCATCGAGAATCGCCGGTCGCGTAGATCGGAGAGTCGCTGATGCAGTTCGCGACGCTGCTGCTGGAGCCCGATGAGCTGACCGGTCAGACGGTCCCGCGTGCCTTGTTTGGCCAGCAACTCGTTGCGGGTGCGTTCAAGCCGGCTGCGCTCCACCGCCTGCCCTTGCGCAGCCTGATGCTGCTCGATCAGGGTGCGGAACGCGAGCTCCTGCTGATTGTGAGCCACGCTCAACGCTTGTGCCCCCTGCGAGAGCAGCGCTCTCCCCGCGTCGATGCGCCGTCGCGCTGTCGCGATGGCCGCGTCCACATCGCTTGCGCACTGAAGAAGCGCGTCCCTGATCGCGGTGACGGCGGCGGCGTTCGGACCCGTAACGACATCCCGTCCGAAGAGCGCGTTCACTTGGGTTGCGATCTGCCCCGAAAACCGACCCAACTGCGCGCCGTAGTCAACCAGATACTGCCCGATGCCGTCGACCGCCCGTTTCTCGCGGTCCCGGAGAGCCTTGTGCGCGTGCGCCTGGTTGATCGCCTCAGCATTCTGCCCGCCGGCGTTAGCATAACCCTTGAGCTTGGCCTCGATACCCGGCAGTGCCCCCAGTTCCTCTGTAAGGCTGGCGATCTGGAGCTGAAGGGGCGTGATCTGCGCCGCGTTCGCGTCGAGTGCGTGTTGAACGGAGGTGACTTCGCCCGAAAGCTCCGCGATCCGATCTGCATCGAAGCTGTCGATCAGGTGCAGTTGCGATCGCGGGTTGTCGGCGATGCTCTCGACCTCGTTCTGACTGTAGATCGCCGCCTTGAACAGCCCGCCGGCCTTGACGGTAATCTCCGTCGCCTTGCCATCGGCGTCCAGGACGATGGGTTCCTCACCGACGGCCCTGGTGACCACGTACGTCAGGCCGTCCCGCGTCTCAATCGTCACTTCGACACGTCCTCCGCCCAGATTCTGCTGGATGAGTGTCTCGATGCGCCGTCGCGCCGCTCCGTCAACCTGCGGTGCGGGCAACGCGTCGAGAGCGAAGCGCACGAGTTCCACGACCGTCGTCTTGCCTGTGCCCCGGCCCCCGATGATGCAGTTCAGGCCGCCCGTAAGGTCGAGCGTTGTACGATCGAGAAACCCGCCGATGATCGAAACCACCGTGATCCTGTGGCATCGACCGGCATCTGAACTGGGCGGCTCTGCCGCCTTCGCGGCCACAGCGTCTGCCATCTTCCGCCTCCAGTGCGCCGCCCTTGCCGCGCGGCGCAACATTCGCCGACCGGCTGGCGCGGCTATGGCTACTACGACACGTGCCCACCGGGACCGACATCCCGGGCGCGATCGCGCCAGGTTGTCCTGCGAATGCGCGCGACGATCAGCCACTGCGCCCCGCGTCGCATCCGTGCGACCCGATTCCCTGGCCTGCGGGGCGCCTCCAACGCCGCACCGGGAGGCATTGACTCCTCCGAGTCAATCGAACAGGAATATAATGTTCGGACAATGTTAGGTCAAGCCCTCGCTCGCACTTTTTTCCTGGTAGCTGGCACGTCGCCGGGTACCCGCCGCGTTGCCCGCCAGTCGGCTACCTGTGTCGGGCGCCGCGATCAAAGCTCTGCATCTCCTTGTCGGGACAACGGTTACATATAGAAGCTGTACCGCGCTTGAATGGGCTCATCGCGCGTCAGGTGCTTGAGGATGCTGCCGACGCGCTTGGCCGCCTCGAGCGTGATGGGCTCCGCGTGGTCAAACTGAGTGCTGTTCCAGTTCATCTTCGTAAGCGCCAACGCTTCCCGCGCCAGGAGTTCCGGGCCCTGCTCAACGGAGTCGAGTTCGAGGGCGAGCGGCAGCGGAACATACAGACCCGGATAGGTCCCGAAGAAATCCACGCTGCCGCGGGTGTATAGCACATGGTGCCGATCATCCAGGCTCCACAGTGTTCCCCTCAAGGGTGGGTAGGCACCAGCGCGAAACAGTCGGGCGAATGACCGCCCGCAAGCGATTAGATCGGCTTCATCGATCCTCAACTCCTTGGCCGCAGCGAGGCAGCCCTGCCGCTCAGGCAGGGTAAACCGCGACGTCTTATGCACCACAACCCGGGCCGGAAACGTCTTGTGTTCCTGCCGATACAGCTTCAGAGCATCGATCAGGATCTGGCGCGCATCCGATTCCGACAGGTGTGGCACGCGGTCGTCCTTGTCCGTGATCGCCAACCCGCCGCGTACGATATACCCGTCCCCACGTTCGTCGAACACTTGCGCCACGCTGGTTTCAACGCGTTCTTCGTCGCGGCTTCGATAGAAGGCGATGCCTACGTAGCACGTCGTCAGGGCTGTCGTGCTGCGCGTCAATCGCCACGGTATCCCCCCGCGCTTGTAGTAGAGGGCCACGAAGAAGTTCCACGCACGTGTTGCCTCATCCTGCAGGACCTTGGCCCTTGTGCGCGCCCGACGACGCCTCTTCCCGCCGCCGGCGCCGTATGTCGCGGGCAAGACGAGTTGGATTGGTTTTCCAAATTCCATCGCCCGCGCCTTTAGAAGGCAGCGGAAGTCCAGTTTCGAGATAGGAGCGCCCTCGTCTTCGGGATCGCTGTCCGGCGGCAGTTCTGGGCCGGCGAGTAGATCGAGAAACTCCCGAGGAACTGCGCAGATGATCACGTCAGCCGGCGTTTCTCTTGCGATGTAGCGGACTTCTGACAGCACTAAGCCGACGCTTTCCTCGACCAGTCGGTCGCCGTCTGTGATTCTCGCCAGATCGGCGATGTCCGCGTTCTTGATGGTTCGCTGCGTGCGCGAGTCCGTGACGAGCTGCGATCTGAAAGGCGATTCCGGACCATATCCCGGAAACCGTGGGAACAGGTTCGGTTGACGGCTCCGCTTTGCCGCGATGCCCGCTGTGCACCTTTCAAGCCAGTTGACCGCCCCCTCGACACCGGCCGCGCTGCCAACGATTCCCACGCGAATCGTCTGGGCCGGTGACGCCTTGTTCCGGTCGAAGGGGCCGTAGTTTGTGATCCCGAAACGAACATCGACGTGACTCCCGGCGCAGAATTCCAGCTCGGGCTCGAGAAGGTGGCTGATGTTCATAGCTCAAACAACCTCGCCTGGCTCAGGTCGTCACGCATCATCGCACCGTGCGCGTCATCGTCCTCGTGGCGCAGCCACTCGGCGTCATCGACCCCCGCGCCAAGGTCGAAGCGCTCCGGCCGCGAGAACGCCAGAAAGGCGTAGTCGGGGCGAAACAGCGTCGGCCCTTGCGTAAGGCACTCTGTCCACATCAAGAGCTGCCCCAGCACCGCTCGATTGCGCTCTAACCGTTTGATCCCGCTGGTCCGCTCTGCCGCAAACCGGCTTTCCTGTCGTCCGTCCGACGAAAAGTAGTACGTGGGCGTGACCTCAAGGTACCAAGAATCGTCAAGGCGACGAAACGCCCCTCTGAACGCGCTGTGGCGATAGTAGGCAATTCGTCCTTCAGTTGTTTTGCTCTCGTACGGTCCGAAGACCGTCTTGTCCGCGAGTTGCTTCAGACTCGGGTAGCTCAGCCGCCGCGGCGCGAGATTCCTGGTCGCCTTGAAATAGAAGATGTCCAAGCGTTTATCGTACACGACATCGTGCGGAGCAAGCATATTGCGCAGACAGTGGTGGAGAAGCTCCAGGAATTCGCTCTGTTTTTCCGGGTCGTCGGCGCGCGCCCAGTCCTCCGGATCGAACCGCTCCGCTGTCCCCGGATCGCATAGTTGCGTCCAGGGGTACTCTCGCAGATTGTGCGCGCTCAGTATCTCTTTTGACTTCAAGACCCATTCACCGCCGATTCTCAGCCCATTACTGCGCGCGTGAAACCACACTTGGCCGGCAGCGCGGAACGGCGTCTTGGCGATGAAGATATCCGCGGGCAGCTTCGTTACTCTCAGCAGGTTGGATACGAGGGACTCCTTTCGCGGGACTGGCGCAAAGTACAGGCCCGCGTCACGTGGGACGGCCAGCTCACGTAGCGCCTTCGCGCAGGTGTCGTCGAAGCGGTTTGCCTGCTTGTTGAAGATAACCCGCCGACTCGCACGACGTTCAGGGGTCTGGAAATAGTCCTTGACTGATATCCAGTACGCCTCCTCGGTTGCGCGCCGCGATATGACCAAGATGACCGGAGTGTTGCCGGCCAGCCAGTAGTCCAGATCACGCTGGCCGCAGGCATACTCAAACTGCGTGTCCGTCTCGGCAGTAAACTCACCCAGCGACCGGCTCTGAACCTGCACGATGCAATTGCTGGCCTCGCCCGTTGCAGGATCACAGATCTCGATGACGCCGTCGATCCCGACGTCAAGCTCGCTGTTCGAGGGGTGCCAGAGGTACTTCATGCGGAGCACTATGCGCTCGATCAGATTGATTCCGAGCTGGCCAGTGATTTTCCGCTGATCGATTCTCTTGCCGGCCATCCGGTTCACTCCTCGCTGCGCCCTGTCCTGCACGGCGGTGCGCCATCCGGATGCGCCAGGCGGTGCCGCAAGTTGGTCACGACCTTTGCCTGCAGCTTTTCGTTAGCCGTCTTCTGTGCCGTGAGGTGAGCAAACTCAGCCGCGACCTGGTCGCAATAGCTGCGATACCGCTGCTCGGTCGTCCGGCACAGGTCGCCGTCACAGGGGATGGGCACCCGACCTCGCCGACCGGATTCGAGGATGGCCTTCACCAAGTGCGCACGCCGGACGTCGCCCACCTCAATGTAGTGTCCGTCGATGTCGATGCCCACCTGTCCGAGCAGTGAGTTATCCACCAGTCGGCACTTGCCGTCGCGCAGCTCGACAGCATCCGCAGGCTCGTTCGGGTCGAAGAAGTCCTCTGGAAACCGGCGTACCAGCGACGGGTCGAGGCTATCCCAGACCTCCTGTGCGATCCGCTCGGCCGAGAGCTTGCTGCCGCGCTTGGTTTGCTTCTTGTACTCGATCATCTGGAGCTCTTTATCGCGGATGGCCCGGTACATGGCGGTCATCTCGCGATACAGCTCGTCGCGCAGCCAACGGCGCTCGTTCGGGTCGTTTTCCCCGAGCAGTTCAAGAACGGCATCATCAAGCTGCTGGCGGTCGGCCAGCTCAAACTCGTCCGGCAGGTTGCGGGTCTGCCTTCGGGCCATCTGCTCGACAGCCCCGATGATGCGCTGCTTCACCCCGTTGGCCGGCGTTCGCGGGTCGGGCACGACCATCATCTTCGCGTCCACGACCTCGGTCTTCAGATTCCCCTCCGTGCCTGCGAGCCGCCCAAACAGGTGCTTCATCATCGCGACGACCGTCGAGTTCAGAATGCCACAGAGGACCTTCGTCTCGATGTCCTTGCGGGCGAACACATCAAATAGATTGTGATTGCAGATGAGACGAGGGTCATTCAGCGGCGCGAGATGCCGGTACTGCTGTGCCATCGGCCAGAACATGTCGCCGCGGCGGCCGGGCTTAACGTCATACCAAGGTTCACGGCTCGCGCAGGTGGGCCGCGTATGAAATCCCTCGCGCTCACCCCACTGAATGTACTTGAGGATGTGGGTGTTCTTGAGCCGATCCTTCGATTTACTGCAGAGAACGATCTTCAGCCGCAGGTCTTCTGGGCGGATGCGAATGCCAAAGACACCGTTGTTCTCCATCAGGTTGTGTACCTGCGGCTCCAGGTACGCGGCCTCGATCAGATGCGCGCTGCCGTCACCGGCCTTCACGATCCGCATGCGATCGCCCTGAACCGGCTGGATGCCGTACTTGGCGCGGAACTCGCGCGGGTCCGGCGTCTCCTTGAGACACTCGTCGGTGATGTCACGGACGAAGAAAAACTTGTCGGCGCCCGTCTTCACGCCGAAGCGCACTTCGGCCACTTCCGACAGGGGGACGAGCCGGCCGCCGTAGCGTTCCTGAAACTTGAAGAAGAGGTCGGGCGCCCGCACGTACAGTCCCCATTTGCCACCCCGATACGGCGACGATCCATTTGCCGTCGTGACGACCGCGCTGGTGCCGTTCCCCTCATCGGGCTCGCCGTCCCCATCCGAATCCCCGGCGATGGTGTGGCAGCCCAGCCGGTACAAGTCGCCCTGCTGCACCACGCGGACGCGCCAGTGGCGGTCAGAGGAGTTTTGCGTGATCCGCTCGATACGGTCCCGCAACGCCTCAGCAGCGAGCTGCCGGTCTTCCTCAGTCGCATCGCTGGGGAAGATCTCCGACAACGGCGAGTGGAGCCGCACGAAGCGGACCAGGTTCTCGTCTCGCCGCTTCGCATCGGGCTCGCGCCGCAGGATCGTCGCGCACGTCGTGATCCTGGCCCCGGTGAACCACGGTTCCACCTGCGACTCAAAGATCGCGACGATCGCGTAGTGATTCAGCAGGAACTCCTGCAAGCGGAACCCGTACTCCACGTCCAGCCAGCCGCTACTGGTCAGGAACCCGTAGTGGCCGCCCGGCTTCAGGAAGGTTGTCGCATGCGGCCAGAAGTAGATGTGCAGGTCGCTGCGGCCGGAAAGGGTGATTTGCGGCCACGCCGCCCTGGCCAGTTGCAGGAGGCGTTTCTTGTACGCCGTCGCCTCGGCCTTGATCTGCTCCAGCGTCCGGACCGTGACCTTCACCTTGCCCTTGGCCGATGTGGTCGGCGGCGTGCTGATTTCCTCCTGGCGAACGTACGGCGGATTGCCGACCACCGCGTCAACCGTGCCGATCATGACGGGCCGAAGCTGTTTTGAGCCGGCTCCGGCCGCCATCGGCACGTGGAAGAGCGCCCGGCCGCGCTCGACGTCGAAGAAGTCGCTCTGCGCGACGAGCGGATAATTGTGCTCGTCGATCAGGTCGCGCGTCGCCAGGTTCATCGTGGTCAGGTGCGTGGCGTACGCCGAGATGTCCACGCCGTAAAGTTGGTCGAGCATCTTCTCGTGGGGCAGGTCAACGCCCGCGCGGGCGGCCAGGAACTTCTTGCGGTTGTACGCCCGAACGAGGAACGTGCCGCCGCCGCAGGCAGGATCAAGGACGGCGGCGTCCGGGGCGCGGATGCAGAAGGCCTCGATGAGGTCGACGATCTCGGGCTTCGTGTAGTGCTGGCCGTAGCGGTGGCGCTCCTCGGGGCTGATGAGCCGCTCGAAAATCGGCCCGATCACGTCGTAGTTGATCTGGGTGAAATCGAACTGATCGATCGACTTGACGAGGTCGCGCCACGGCGGCACGACGTCGTCGCTCAGGAACGGCAGCGCGTCGCCGAAGTCGCCGTCGAAGACGGTCTCGTAGTCACGCGTGATTCGTTCGGCCCGCTCGAAGACCTTGGCGAAGACGGCCTCCAAGTCAGCCGCCGTTTTGATGCCAGCCCCGAGCCGGAGCTGTGGCAGCGTCGTGAACTTCTTGCGGAGAGCCTGGTAGAAGACGATCTTGTTGACCAGCACATAGCATGCGAACTTCGATGCCCGGTCGAGGTTGTCGCGCTGGACGAGTTCGTCGTCGGACAGGTGCCACTGCTGCGTGTCGCGCATCCACGCGTCGAGCTTCGCCTTGAACTTGCCGTCACGTTGGTACTTTGCGCCGACAGCGCGCTGCGTGACCGCGATCGGCCGCTCCAGCGCCGCCTCTAGCACGCCGATGAAGAACTCGTCCAGCGGGCGTTTCGCAAGCGGCAGGGCGCCGGTGTACGCCTGACTGGCACGTTCCAGCAGCCGGACGAGCCCTCGTCGGATGGCCTGCTGCACGACGGGGTTGACCAGGTCGTCGGCGTCGCGGACCTGCGTAAAGCTGTCCTCGTAGACGTGGCGCTCGAAGAGTGGCTTGCCGGCGTCGTCCGTCCGCCACAGGACGATCCGGTTGACGTTCCAGGTGATGAAATAGGCCGCACCGACCCGTGACGCCTTCGTGTGGGCGTCCTCGACGACCTTCTCGTTGTACGGTGAGCTGCCGTCCACCATGTAGGGCAGCTTCACCTCGCCGGTGATCGCGATCTTGCCCGAGCGGTCGTAGATGGTCAGGTCGCGCCGCTTTGCCGAGCCCCGCGCCGACTGTTCGATCTTGACCTGCCCAAACGCCAGCTCGGGCCGACTGGAGAGCTCGGCGTTCATCCAGCCCGCCGCGTCGCTGCAGAACGTCAACTCGTGGTCGACGGTCGTCATATCTACCTGCCGCCGCTGAAAGACAAGCGCCAGACCGCCCAGGATGTCCTGAACAGCCAGCAGAAGGTTAACGAAAACGCGGCGCACCGTCAGCGGCCAGGCGCCGGCGGTCGACGGCTTCTGCTGGGCGGGTAGCCGCGCTGAAAGCCGAAGGAGATCATCCGTTGCCGGGACGGAGGCCGGTCGCCCCTGTGCCAATAGTCCCTTGCGGCCCTACGCGCCCCCGAAACCGGCACCGGTTCCGGGTCGTCAGCGAGCGTCAGTAGGGTCGAGTTTGGTGAAGTTCTTTGGCGTCGGTCCCAACTCTCCTTCTGGGCCATAGAAAGGCGGTGCTTTCCAGATTTGTGATTGCAGCGCCACCACCACCTGCCGCCGGATAGGCCGCCGCGCAACCGGATACGCGCGAAAATTCCATGCAACGTAATCACTTGTAACGAATGACGTTGTGACCGCAGAATCCGGCGGAAACAGAATTCAACTTGACAGCGGGACGATCGTGAGGAATAATGTGAATGAGCAATCACAAAGGTGCGCGGATGAGCGCTGAGAAACTCGAAACCGAAGTCCGGCAGGACCAGATCGCCCAAGCGGCCCTCGGCGTCATCGGAAGCCACGGCCTGCGAGCTCTGAGCGTAGCACGGGTCGCCCGGCAAGTCGGCCTGGTGCCCTCGGCCATCTACCGGCACTTCGAGAACAAGGACCGCGTCCTCAGCACCGTGCTCGACCTCATCCATGACCGACTGTGCGCGAATGTCCAAGCCGTATGTGCCGAGGCGACCGATCCCGTGGAGCAACTGCATCGGCTTCTAACCCGACACATCAGCCTGATCCGTGAGAATCAGGGGATTCCGCGCGTGATCTTCTCCGAGGAGATGTACGCCGGGCACCCCGAGCGCCGGGCCAAGGTGTACTGGATTGTCAGCGACTACCTCAAACGCGTTGCCGACTTGGTCCGCCAGGGCCAGAAGAGCGGCCGAATTCGCGCGGACTGCGATTCAGCGGTCCTGGCCGTGATGTTCCTCGGGCTCGTCCAACCAGCGGCGATTCTGTGGCACGTCAGCGACGGGGCGTTCGACGTGACCAGGCAGGCTGAACGGTCATGGCGGGTCTTTTCCGAGGCGATTCGCGGCAGCGGCGAGGGCCAAGCGTGAACGGGGCCCAGCTTCATCTCTGGCTTGGCCAGGCTGCGGTGATGGGCAGCGCGTTCGCCGTGTCCCTGTCGCTGGTCGCAGTTCTGTCAGAAGTCGGGCGTGTGCGGCGAGGTGCCCTGGTCACGATGGCCGTGATCGCCGTGCTCTCGTTGCCCGCGTACGCGACGTGGACGCCAACGGAAGACATTATCCGGTCGGTTCCCGGCGTGACTCTCGCCAGCGTGGAAGGACAGCAGCAGGTCGCGGCGTTCGCGCTGCTCGTGAACGAGGCACTCGGTGTGATCGCGCTCGTAGGCTTGCTGGCTCAGCGCCGAGTGTGGCAGGTCGTGTCCGTGGTTCTGCGGGTCGAAGGTGCGCGCGACCGCCGGGTCCGGCGCCGGTCCGCTGGTAGAGACGGCTTTTGTTTTGAGCGCGATGTGAGCGCCTGTTCACAAAGTGAGATGAGGCCATGAAGGGCAAACGCAAGTTCATGATCGTGCCGGTCGGGATGGCGGTCGCCGCGACGGCGTACTGGTACGTCAACAGCCGGGCCGGCAGCGACCCCAACGTCATTCGGGTCTCCGGTAACATCGAGGTCACCGATGCCGAAGTGAGCTTCAAGATCGCTGGCCGCGTAGACGACCGGCTGATCTCAGAAGGTCAAGTCGTTCAAAAAGGCGCACCGGCGGCACTCCTCGACGGCTCGGACTTGCTTAACGAGGTCGCGATACGCCGCGCCGAACTCCGGGCCGCAGAGGCCGCGCTCGCGGAGTTGGAGGCCGGCTCTCGGCCGGCGGAGATCGCGGCGGCCGCGGCAGCGCTGGAGAAAGCCAAGTCGTTCCTGGCGGAGCTGGAGGGTGGGTCGCGGCCGCAGGAGATTGCAGTTGCCGATGCGACTGTGTCCCGGGCGCGGGCGGACCTGGCGGATGCGGAGACGAACTATAACCGCGTCAAGGATTTGTATGAGCGCCAAATGGCGGCCAACCAGGAGTTCGACAGCGGCAAGGCGCGCTATGACGCCGCCGCGGCCCGCCTGACGGAGGCCATCGAGCAGCTCAAGCTCATCCGCGAAGGGCCGCGCCGCGAGGACATCGATCAGGCCCGGGCGGCCGTGGCGGAAGCCCAGGAGCGCTTCAACCTGGTGAGGGAGGGGCCGCGGAAGGAAACCATCGAGCAAGCCCGCGCCCGAGTCGAGCAGGCGAAGGCGTCCCTGGCGCTGGCTGAAACGCGGCTGGGCTACGCCACGCTTACGTCGCCGCTCACTGGTGTCGTACTCTCGGAGAACGTCGAGCCCGGCGAGTACGTGGCGCCCGGGACACCCGTCGTCACGGTCGGCGACTTGGAAAACGTGTGGCTGCGGGCGTACGTCAACGAGACCGACCTGGGCCGCGTAAGAGTCGGCCAGCCGGTCCGGGTGTCCACCGACACGTACCCCGGCAAGGTGTACGAAGGCCGTGTGTCGTTCGTGGCGGCCGAGGCCGAGTTCACGCCGAAGAACGTTCAGACCACCAAGGAGCGGGTCAAGCTCGTCTACCGCATCAAGGTCGACATCCGCAACCCGAACATGGAGCTCAAGCCGGGCATGCCCGCGGACGCGGACATCCTGCTGGCCGAGCCGGCCGGAGGTGCCTGATGGAAGCCATCCGCGCTGAGAGTCTGACCAAGTCGTTCGGTCCCCTAGTCGCGGTAAACAGCCTCACCCTCAGCGTGGCCGAGGGCGAGATCTTCGGACTCGTCGGCCCGGACGGCGCCGGGAAGACCACGACGATGCGGCTGCTCACGTCCATCATGGGCCCGACTTCCGGCGACGCCTGGGTCGCGGGGCACCACGTGGTGCGCGAGGCCGAGGCCGTCAAGGAGGACATCGGCTACATGAGCCAGCGCTTCGGCCTGTACCCCGACCTGTCGGTGATGGAGAACATCAACTTCTACGCGGACATCTACGGCGTGCCGCGCAAGGGACGGACCGAGAGGATCGACCGGCTGCTGGCGTTCAGCAACCTGACGCCGTTCAAGAAGAGGCTGGCCGGCAACCTCTCCGGAGGCATGAAGCAGAAGCTCGGCCTGGCCTGCGCGCTGATCCACACGCCGAAGGTGCTGTTCCTGGACGAGCCGACGAACGGTGTCGATCCGGTCTCGCGGCGGGATTTCTGGCGGATTCTGTACCAGCTCCTGCGCGAGAAGGTCACGATCTTCGTCTCGACGGCCTACCTGGACGAAGCGGAACGCTGCAATCGGCTGGCCCTGATCCACGCCGGGCGGCTGCTGGCAGTCGGGACGCCCGACGAGGTCAAGCGCCTGACGCGCGGGACGATCCTGGAGGTGCGCTCACCCCAGGCCCGGCGAGTGACCACGCTGCTGCGGGAGCGGCTCTGTAGCACCGGTGTCTCGCCTGTGGAATCCGTCGGCCTCTTTGGCGACCGCGTGCACGTCGTGACGCATGTGCCGCAGGAGACGACTGCCCAGGTCGAACGTCTTCTTGCGGATGCGAACCTGGAGCGCGCGGGGATTACGGCGGTTGAACCCACGCTGGAAGACGTGTTCATCTCGGTCCTCGCGCGCGAGGAGGGAGGCAAGCCCGATGAGCGCGAGTAAGGCCGAAAAAGCCGTCATCGTGAAACACCTGGAGAAGCGCTTCGGCAGCTTCGCCGCCGTCAACCGCGTCAGTTTCGAAGTCGCCAAGGGCGAGATCTTTGGCTTCCTCGGTCCAAACGGCGCCGGGAAGTCCACGACCATCCGCATGCTGTGCGGACTCTTGGCGCCGAGCGGCGGCAGCGGGACCGTGGCTGGGTTCGACATTCGCACGCAGCCCGAGCAGATCAAGGCGCACATCGGCTACATGAGCCAGAAGTTCTCGCTCTATGAGGACCTGACGGTCGAGGAGAACATCGACTTCTACAGCGGTATCTACCGGATTCCCGCGGCCCGCAAGAAAGAACGCAAGGAATGGGTCATCGAGATGGCCGGCCTGCGGGAGCATCGCCGCTCGCGCACGGCGACGCTCTCCGGCGGCTGGAAGCAGCGCCTGGCGCTGGGCTGCGCGATCCTGCACGAGCCGCCGGTGATCTTCCTGGACGAGCCGACCTCCGGCGTGGACCCGATGAGTCGCCGGCGCTTCTGGGATTTGATCTACGAGCTGGCCGGTAAGGGCGTCACGGTGTTTGTCACCACGCACTACATGGACGAGGCGGAATACTGCGACCGGCTCGGGCTGATCTACCGGGGCGAGCTGATCGCGACCGGGACGCCGGGTGCGCTGAAAACCCAGCTTATGCGCGCAGAAGTGCTCGACGTGCTTTGCGAACGGCCGCAGGACGCGCTCGGCGAGATCGAGGGCCTGGCGGGCGTCAAAGAGGCGTCGCTGTTCGGGCGGGGGCTGCACGTGGTGACCGAAGATGGGGGCGCGACGGCAAGCGCGGTTCGCGGCCTGCTGCACACCCGGGGATACCGCGTCGAGCGGGTCGAGCAGATCGTCCCGTCGCTGGAAGATGTGTTCGTGTCGCTGATCGAGGCCCGCGATCGCGCGGAGCAGCCGCAGCCGGAGGTGCGCCGATGAAGCCCTCGCGCCTTTGGGCCGTGGCGCGCAAGGAGTTCGTGCACATTGTGCGCGACCCACGCAGCCTGGGCATGGCGATCGCCATCCCGATGCTGTTGCTCGTGCTTTTCGGGTACGCGCTGACGCTGGACGTGGACGACGTGCCGACGGTGATCTGGGATCAGAGCGGTTCCCAAACCAGTCGTGAGTTCCTCAGCCGATTCAGCGGTTCGCCCTATTTCTCGATTCGCGGGTACGTGCAGAACTACAAGGAACTGGAACGAGCCATCGACTCCGGGCGGGCGCTCGTGGCCCTCGTCGTGCCACGGGACTTCGCCCAGCACATTGAATCCGGCCGCACCGCCGAAGTACAGATGATCGTCGACGGCAGCGACTCCAACACGGCGACCATCGCGATGGGTTACGCGGACACGATCGCGCAGGGGTATTCGCAGGACATCGCCGTCCGGGACATTCAACGGATCGGTGGCCAGGCGCTGCGCCTGCCGCTCGACGTGCGGCCACGCGTCTGGTTCAACGCAGACATGGAGTCCAAGAACTACATCATTCCTGGCCTGATCGCCGTCATCATGATGGTGATCGCGGCCTTGCTCACGTCCTTGACCGTGGCGCGCGAGTGGGAGCGCGGCACGATGGAGCAGCTCATCTCGACGCCCGTCAAAGGCCCAGAACTGATTCTCGGCAAGCTCCTGCCGTACTTTGCGATCGGGATGTTCGACGTGCTGCTGGCGGTGCTGATGGGCGAGTTTGTCTTCAAGGTCCCCCTGCGCGGCAGCGTCGCCCTGCTGTTCGTCATGGCGGCGATCTTCCTGGTCGGGGCGCTTTCTCTAGGCATGCTGATCAGCATTCTGACCAAGAGCCAGCTTCTGGCCAGCCAGTTGGCAATGGTACTCACGTTCCTGCCGTCGTTCCTGCTGTCGGACTTCATGTACGCGATCAGCAACATGCCCAAGCCCATCCAGCTCATCACGTACTTGATTCCGGCACGGTATTTCGTGGTCTTGCTCAAGGGCATATACCTGAAAGGCGTCGGACTGGAGGTCCTGGCAGCCCAGGCCGGACTGCTGACGGCTTTCGCCGCGGCGATGGTGCTGCTGGCCAACGTCAAGTTCAAGAAGAAGCTGGTGTAGCCGTGTTCGAACGCATCAAGCACATGCTGATCAAGGAGTTCGCGCAGGTCTTTCGCGACCCGAAGATGCGCGGCGTGATCTTCGTCATGCCGGTCGTCCAGGTGCTCGTATTCGGGTACGCCGTCACCACCGACGTGAAGCACGTGGCGACGGCGGTTCGCGACCTGGACAACAGCGTCGCCAGCCGCGAGCTGATCGCGCGGTTCGAGGAGTCGGGTTACTTCGACATCATCGAGTACGTCAGCGACGACGGCCGGGCGCGGGAACTGGTGGACCACGGACGCGTGCGTGTCGTCCTGGGGATCAACCACGGCTTCGAGGACGACCTGCGCGCCGGCCGAACCGCGCCGCTTCAGGTTATTGTGGACGGCACGGACTCCAACACGGCCGGCATCGTGCTGGACTACAGCGCCAAGATCGCCCGGCAGTTCTCGCAGAAGGTGCTCGTCACGCGATTCACGCGGCTGAAGGGGCTACCCCAGGAGCCGGCCCAAGTTGCGATGCAGACGCGGGCTTGGTTCAACGAGAACCTGGAGAGCCGCAACTTCTACGTGCCCGGCGTCATCGCGATCATCGTGCTGCTCATCACGCTGATGCTGACCAGCATGGCCGTCGTGCGGGAAAAGGAGATCGGCACGATGGAGCAAATCATGGTTTCGCCGATCACGCCGGCCGAGTTTATCCTGGGGAAAACGGTGCCATTTGCGCTGATCGGCTTTGCCGACGTGATCGGCATCACGCTGGTGGGCGTGTTCTGGTTTGGCGTGCCGATCCGCGGCAACCTACTGCTCCTGCTGGCCGCCACGACGCTGTACCTGATGACGACGCTCGGCGTGGGCCTGCTGATCTCGACCGTGAGCCAGACGCAGCAGCAGGCGATGATGAGCACGTTCTTCTTCTACTTCCCGGCGGTGCTGCTGTCGGGTTTCATGTTCCCGATCGCGAACATGCCGGAGCTGATTCAATGGCTCACGTACCTGAATCCGCTGCGCTACTTCTTGGTGATCGTCCGGGGGATTTTCCTCAAGGGCGTCGGCCCGAGTATTCTCTGGCCGCAGATGGCGGCGCTGGCGGTCATGGGCCTCGTAACGCTGTGGCTGGCCTCTCGGAGGTTCCGAAAGACGTTGGCTTAACGCACCACGAGATGAATGTGGATCGGTGGAATGGCAGTGAGGAAATCAGACGTACAGGAGAAATGCAATGACAAGGAATCGCAGCACCCGTCCGATTGTCCTGGCGAGCATCATTGGCACGACGCTGCTGCTGGCGCAGACACCTGCACTGGCACACTGTGACGGCATGGATGGCCCGGTCGTGAAAGCGGCCCAAAGGGCGCTGGAAGCGGGCGACGCGAACCTCGTCCTAATCTGGGTGCAGCAAAAGGACGAGGCCGAGATCCGGAAGGCGTTCGAGCAAGCGCTGGCTGTCCGGAAGCTGAGTCCGGAGGCTAAACAGGTCGCGGACACCTGGTTCTTCGAAACGCTCGTGCGTGTCCACCGCGCGGGCGAAGGTGCACCCTACACTGGCCTCAAGCCCGCCGGACGCGACCTGGGCCCCGCCATCCCGGCGGCCGACAGGGCGATCGAGACCGGCGTCATTGAACCGGTTCTGAAGCTCGTCACCGAGGCAACACACGAAGGCATCCGCCAGCGCTTCGCGGAGGTCACCGCGACGACGAGGTTCAACAAGGACGACGTGGGCGCCGGGCGCGAACACGTACGCGCGTACGTCACGTTCGTCCATTACGTTGAGGGACTTTACCAGGCGGCCTCCCAGCCGCCGCACGGCCACGAACATGAAACCACCGCCTCGGACACACCCGCCGATGAGCATCAGCGTGAGCACGAGGCGCACGCTCAGATGGAAGGAGAGCACCCAATGAAACCCCAGATTCCACAACCACTGAAGTCCGAGCACGACGAACTACACGCAGAGCTGGTCAAGGCCACCAAGGCCGGCGGTAGGATCGGCGAGGCGGCAACCGCCGTCGCGCGGGTTCTACACCCTCATTTTGTCAAGGAAGAAGAGTACGCGCTGCCGCCGCTCGGACTGCTGCAAGTGGTATCACGCGGCCAGGTATCGCCGGAAATGCGCGCGGTCGTCACGATGACCGACAAGCTCAAGGCCGAGCTGCCACAGATGCTGACCGAGCACAAGGCGATCGTCACGGCGCTGGAAGCGCTGAAGGCCGCCGCCCTGGCCGAACACAACCACGAGGTGGCGCACTTTGCCGAGAAGCTGATGGTTCACGCCCGGACCGAAGAGGAGGTCATATACCCCGCCGCGATTCTGGTCGGTGAGTATCTCAAGATCAAGCTGCCCCAATAGGACCTGGAACCTGGAACGCGAGCTGTTGGCTCGCGCTGCGCATTATGGAGCGCGTTCCATGAGAACACGAGCCCTCGCGCCAGCGAATGAGCTCTCGACGGAAGCGAGGGCCCAGATCATGCTGTTCTGCAAGCCGAAGCGCGGCCAGACGATAGCCACCCGAGTAAATCGGAGGCCTGAGTCCAGCGAGTATGACGCTTCGCCGACGTGCTGCGGACGTCCTCGATGGTGACGACAACCTCAGGATCGACCTCTGTCGCCAAATCGGCGACGGCCGATGCGGCCCTGCGCGGCACGATTGTGAAACACACATCCACGGGGCCGTCACGGCCGGCCCCTGTGAGAGTCGTCACCATGACACCCGCACGGCGAAGCTGCCCTGCGAGCGCCACCGCGCGCCCACGACTGACCAGCGTGACGAGCTGCACACCAAGCGCAAGCTTACTCTCTAACCACATGCCCAGCCCCAATCCGGTAGCGTAGCCGCCGGCATAGGCGAGCACGTTCACCCACTGATTGAGATGGCTGAGCACGCTGGCCACGGCACAGACCCAGATGGTGACTTCTACAAAGCCAAGTCCCACCGCGAAGGCGCGATGTCCGCGTGTCACGCAGATCAGGCGCAGCGTTCCCAGGGATACGTCCGCGACGCGCGCGCAGAAGATGAACACTGGCAACCACATTGCCGCCTCCGTTCTACAACTGCTGACTTAGCTGTGAGGTCATGCTGCTACGTGCGGCTGCCAGGCAGACTGGCGCCGGCGCACTGATCTACGGCATCGGCGGCGCGACCGTGCGCCACCAGCAGTTCGATTCGCAGGGAGGATGCAGCTTGATGGACCTCGGCGCTGAAGCTCCCTGCCACGACCGCATCCGGGGCGAATGTCCGCAGACGCTGGACCAATCCCGCGGGCGTATATGCGACCTGGAACTGCACGGGATGCAGAAACAGCGTCGTGCGGCCAGCCAGCGTGTCAACCGCCAGGTAGTATGGCGCGACTTCGAACTCCGGCGCGACGGAGCCCCGGAGGTGCGGCTCGTGGGTGGCAACGATGACCTTCATTGCGTAGCTCCGTGGTGCGAGCGACCGCGCGCTCCGCATCCGTTGGCGCCTACAGGTGGAAGTGCCCCGCCGCTTCTGGCTGATAGAGCACGTCCAAGATGCGCACTGTTCGCCGGCCGCCGGGAACCTCAAAGCGGATGACGTCCCCTGTGCGGCAACCCAGGATTGCGGCACCGAGGGGGGCCAGGACCGAGATCCGCTCGTGCTTAGCGACGGCGTCTTCCGGGAACACGAGTGTGCAACACATTTTCTGATTCGTCCGCGGGTCCGCGAGGCGCACGCGCGAGTGCATGGTAACCACGTCTGGAGGGACTTCATCCGGCTCGATCAGGTGCGCGCGTTCCAGCTCGCGCCGCAGCACGTCCAGATTCTGCCGGTCCTTGTCATGCCGATGCCCCGAGATGCGGAGCCATTCCCGAAGGCGGCTCGCGTCCTGCTGCGTGATGTAGATGGTTCGTCTGGCCATGTCGATACTCCGATCTGCAGGCCGGTCCGGTCGCAGCGCTGGTCGGCGCCGGTGTGGGCGGCCGACTGCACGCCGCATCGCCTGCTGTCTGCGCTCGGTGCTCAGTGGCGCGAGCGCGATGTTGGGATTCAAGGTGCAAATCGCCTGTAGCAGTGACCACGCTGTGCCGGCCGCCGAGCCGGCCAGCGCGTGGGGGAAGATGCTCACGCGCCCGGTTGTGAAATCGGTCATTACGACGCCATGCGGCTCGATCGGTCTGACCGTGCCGGAACGGTTCGCGCTAGGTGCAATCATGGTTCACCTCAATCCGAGCATCCGCAACAACGTATGACACCGCGTCGGCCGGCGCTGCGCCAGCCGCGTGGCTGGTGTCCGCTTTACTCCGACGTACAACGGACGTCCGGGCCGGCGTAACTCTGCCGCGTGGGCCCACAGGCATCCCAGAACGCTGCCGCAGATGATGAACGGCATTGCTCACGCTCCCTGGAAAGCTGACGAATCTCTCCGGCTCAGGCGGCCGAGCCGACGTCTAACGCGTCGCGCGTTCTCCGACGCAGCATCCAGCGACGACGCGTGCGCGAGCGCACGCAGCGGCACGCGCGCTGTGCCGCCTCGCTGAGGGCCGCGCCGGGGAATACCGCCACGGCGGACACGTTGACTTCGCCGCGCGGCCGGAGCAGAAGCTTGATGCGGCACTGCATGTCGCGTCCGCCGCGCGGGCCGTTCACATCCTCGAAGCTGACGGCCGCGTCTTGGATGCGGTGGGCGAAACGGCCCAGGGCATGCCGGAGGCGCGTGTGCACCAGCTCGCGGAGAGCATTGGTCAACGACATGTTCTGCGTCGTGATCTGGATGCGCATGGTCGTCTCCTTTCTGTGTGTTGCACGATGCATCGGTCCGCCGTGGCTCCGGCCCTCACACCCAGCCGCGATCGTGGCAGGCCTGGGCCACTCGGCCGATCGCGATGATGTGCGCGGCGTCGCGCATCGGCAGCTTGCGCTGGTGCGCTGTCTGGCTTACGTCGATGAATGCGGAGGTCATGGCCAGGTCCAGCTTTCCGAGCACCTCATCCTTGGTCCAGTAGAAATTCGTGTTGCTCTGCACCTGTTCGAAGTAGCTGCACGTGACCCCGCCGGCATTGGCCAGGAAGTCAGGGATCACGAAGATCCCGCGTTCGCGCAGTATGTGATCGCCCTCCGGAGTCGTAGGGCCGTTGGCGCCTTCGGCGATTAGCCGCACCCGTCGGGAGATCTTGCCGGCGTTGTCGTCCGTGATCGCGTGCTCCAGCGCCGCGGGGATCAGGATGTCCACGTCCTGCTCAATCCAGGCGTCGCCGGGTAGGAGCTCGTAGCCCAGCTTGCCGGCCTTCTGTGGGTCGATCGTGCCGAAGCGGTCGGCGATGCCACGCAGTTCAGGCAGATCGATGCCGCTCTTCTTCCGAAAGCACACCGCACGCTGGGCCCCATGGTCCCAGCAGGACACCGCCGTGACCCGTCCACCAATCTGGTGATACAACTCGATGGCATGCTGCGCCACGTTGCCGAAGCCCTGCACGCTGGCCTGCGTGTCCTGCGGCCGCAGTTGCAGCTCCTTGAGCGCCTCGCGGAGCATGAACACGACGCCGTAGCCGGTGGCCTCGGTCCGGCCCAGCGAACCGCCCATCGCGACGGGTTTGCCGGTGATGAAGCCCGGGTATTTTCCGCCGTGGATGTGCTCGAACTCGTCGAGCATCCACAGCATGTGCTGGCCGTTGGTCATTACGTCCGGGGCGGGCACGTCGAGCACCGGACCGACATCCCGAGCGACCGCGCGGACCCACGCGCGGCAGAGGGCTTCCTGCTCACGTTGGCTCAGGTCGTGCGGGGCACAGACCACGCCGCCCTTGCTGCCGCCGAGCGGGACATTCACGAGCGCGCACTTCCAGGTCATCCACATGGCCAGGGCGCGCACCGTGTCCACCGTCTCCTGGGGATGGAACCGGATGCCACCCTTGCCGGGGCCGCGAGCATCGTTGTGCTGGACGCGATAGCCGCGGAAGACACGGACACGCCCGTCGTCCATCCGGACCGGCAGGCTGAAGTGGTACTCGCGCAGCGGCTGTCGCAGCAGATCCCGCGTGCCCTGGTCGAGCTCCAGCAATTCCGCGATCCGGTCAAATTGGGCCTGAGCCATCGCGAACGCGTTGAAGGATTTCGTGCTCATGGATGTCCTCGTGAGTAAAAGCCGGGACGCAACGGCCCGGAGGGCCGGCCCGCCGCGCGGCTGCGCAGAGAGGGCACTGCCCAGGGTGGCCGTGGCACCCTCGCATGCCCGCGGGCGGGCCGGCGACAACTAATCGACCGTCCGGGGGGGCTGGTCGCCGCATGGGTTCCAGCCGCTACCCATATATAGGCGTTTCCGCGATTGTTAACAAGACAGATAATATCGCACTAACACTTCGGTTTACTCGAAGTGTTCCAGGTCGCGAACATTAGGCCTTGTTGTCGGCCCGGGCGGCAGCGACACTGGATTCGTTGAATACGATGAGTGTTGTTGATTGTTAGCCAAGATCGAATTAAACTACCGGCATGGACTGGTTGAACTACCACCACCTGTTCTACTTCTGGACCGTGGTGCGCGAGGGCAGCATCGCGGCGGCTTGCCGCAAGCTCCTTTTGTCGCCGGCGACCATCTCGGCGCAGTTGCGTGAGCTGGAGGATGCGCTTGGCGAAAAACTCTTCAAGCGCGTCGGACGCAACCTCGCCCCCACCGAGTTCGGCCGGCTCGCCGCGCGCTATGCGGACGAGATTTTCGGCCTCGGCCAGGAATTCATGGACGTCGCCAAGGGTCGCACGCTGGAGACCTCGCTGCGCTTCCGCCTCGGGGTGGATGACGTGTTGCCCAAGCTGGTCATCGCGCGCGTGCTGGAAGCCGCATTCCGTTTGCCACAGGCCATCCGGCTGGTCTGCATCGAGGGCACACAAGCCCAGCTGCTACCCCAGCTCGCGGTGCACGACTTGGACCTCGTGCTTTCGGACGCACCGCCCGATCCGTCGATCAAGGTGCGCACCTTCAGCCACCTGCTGGGTGAATCGGGGCTTACTGTCTGCGCGGTGCCGGCGCTCGCGCGCAGTCTCCGCCGGGGTTTTCCCGCATCGCTCGATGGCGCGCCCGCCCTTCTACCGACGCCGAATACATCCCTGCGCCGGGCCCTGGACGGGTGGTTCGAGTCCGTCGGCGTACGCCCGCGGATCATCGCCGAGTTCGAGGACCTGGCGCTGCTGAATGCCTGCGGCCATCGCGGAGCGGGGTTCTTTGCGGTTCCAGACGCCGTCGCGGACGAGATTACAAGCGGCGAAGGCGTCCAGACAGTTGGTCGCATGGGGAAGACACGGGAGCACCTGTACGCGATCAGTGTGGAGCGCCGCGTCAAGCACCCGGCCGCCGTAGCCCTGGTGGAGAACGCCGGCGCGGTGCTGCGCGGGGCTCATGCGGCGCGAAGGGTGGGGAAACTTGGACGAGAACGGCGTTAGCGCACGCGCCGTCGTACACCCGTCGAGGAGCTCAACATGAAGGAACGACAGATCTACGTCACGGTCAGCGACATGGACCGCCTCGGGCGCTTGGTGCTGGCTGCCATCACCGACGCTCCCGATCTTGAGCCACTGCGCGCCCTCGACCGCGAGCTCGACCGGGCTCAAGCCGTCCGGCCCCCGGACGTCCCGCCGGACGTGGTCACGATGAACTCGAAGCTGCGGATGACGGACTTGGCCGCCGGCCAACAGCGCATTGTGACACTTGTCTACCCCGATCAGGCGAATGACCAGGAACGTGTGTCGATTCTGAGCCCGCTCGGCACGGCGCTGCTCGGGTACCGGGTCGGCGATGAGATTCGCTGGGAAACGCCTGCCGGCAGCCTGCACTTGCGGATTGAAGAGTTGCTCTATCAGCCGGAGGCGGCCGGGAATCTCAGCCAGTAGGTTACGCTTGCCCGGCGGCACGGCAGATGGTCGAACTACCATGACCGACTCGCGCAAGACCAAAGCGGAATTGCTTGCCGAATTACGGCGACTGCGCGCCAGGCTGGCGCAGCTGGAACCAGGGAACGCCCCGGTGCACGCTGCGACCGGGGTGTGCTCTGATCGGCAGGACCACTTCCGGGCCGTGGCCGACTACACCTACGATCTGGAATCGTGGGTCGCCCCCGACGGCCGGCTGCTATGGGTTAACTTGGCGGTCGAGCGCTTGACGGGGTACTCCGTCGCCGAGTGCCTCGCCATGGGCGATTATCCGCTGCCCTTGGTACACGAGGGCGATCGGGTGCGGATGGCGGCGGTGTTTCAGGGGGCGCTAGCGGGCTCGAGCGGTAATGACCTCCCGTTTCGCCTGCGCTGCAAGGACGGCAGCGTGCGCTGGGTGGCCGTGTCGTGGCAACCGCTCCAAGCCGCAGACGGCCCCGGCCTGGGGCACCGGTCAAGTATTCGGGACATCAGCGACCGCAAGGAGGCGGAGGAAGCGCTGCAAGCCCACCGCGCGCTGCTGGGGACCATCATCACGCACATCCCGTGCGGCGTGTACTGGAAGGACCGCGAGTTGCGCTATCGGGGCTGCAATGCTGAATTCGCACGAGCCGCCGGCGTGGCCGATCCCGCCGCGATCGTCGGCAAGACTGATCACGAGCTCGCCTGGGAACCGGAGCAGACTGCCTGGTTCCGACGCTGTGACGAGCGCGTCCTGGCAACCGGCGAAGCGCTGCTGCACATCGAGGAGTCCGAGCGGCAGGCCGATGGGCGGGTAGCCCAGCTGCTGACCAGTAAGGTGCCTTTGCGCGATGCGGATGGCCAAGTCTGCGGCGTCCTGGGTGTGGACACGGACATCAGTCATCTCAAGGCCGTCGAGGCCGAGCTGCGCCGCGCGCATGACGAGCTTGAGCTACGCGTGCAAGCTCGCACAGCGGAGTTGGCAGCGACCAACGACCAGTTGCGCCGGGAGATCGCCGAGCGTGCGCGTGTCGAAGAAGCACTGCGCACGAGTGAGAAACGTTACCGCCACGTCGCGGAGCTGACGTCGGACTTCGCCTACGCGTTTCGGCGCGCGTCTGACCGCTCGTTTGGAGCCGAGTGGATCACGGACGCGTTTGAACGCATCCTCGGGTGCAGCCCGGCACGTTTCGCAGCGCCGCGCGACTTGCTGAAACTTGTGCACCCAGATGACCAACCGGCGGTCCGGCGCAGCGTGGAGCTTCTGCTGACCGGTCAGTCGAATGTCATTGAGTTTCGCGTCGTGCGCGGGGATGGCGAAGTGCGCTGGCTACGCAACCAAGCCCGACCGGAATGGGACGAGGCCGCGCACGGGGTCGTGCGCATCCTGGGCGCGGCACGGGACATCACCGCTCAGAAGCAGGCGGAGGAGGAGGCCCGTCAACACCAGGCCTCGCTGTTGCATATGGCCCGGCTGAGCACTATGGGCGAGTTGACGGCCCAACTCGCGCACGAACTGAATCAGCCGCTCTGCACAATCGTCGGTAACGCCCAGACGGCGCAGCGCCTGCTGATGACGGACCCGCCGGACATTGCGGAAACGCGCGCCGCGCTTGACGACATCGTCACGCACGGCAATCGCGCGGCTGACATCATTCACCGGTTGCGTGATTTCCTGCGACTCCAACAGCCCACCCCGGTCGTCCTGAACGTGCAGAGGGTGATTGAAGACATCGCGACATTAGCGGAAGCGGATGCGCGCCAACACGGAGCCAGTATCCACTTCGAGATCGGCCCGGACCTGCCTGCTGTTCGAGCCGACCCGATCCAGCTTCAACAGATCATCTTGAACCTGGTGCGCAACGGCTTGGAAGCGATGATGCGAATGCCCCCCGGTACGCGCGCCTTGAAGGTCCAGGCCCGGCGCGAGGATTCGGGTGGAGCGGTCATCCGCGTGAGTGACCTTGGGCCGGGCTTGCCCGAGGCCGTCGCCGCGCGGATGTTCGAGCCGTTCTTCACAACCAAGCCTACCGGCTTGGGCATGGGTCTGGTCATCAGTCGCTCCATCGCCGAGAGCCACGGTGGGAAGCTCTCAATGACTCGGAATGCCGGACGCGGCGTGACGTTTCACCTGGCGCTGCCCGCTGCCACGGAGGATAAACCGTGACGACCGATACCGAGCGTGGCCTGGTATTTGTCGTCGATGACGACGCGGGCGTGCGCCAGATGATCAGCCGCATGGTCCGGTCGGTCGACCTGCGTGTCGAAACCTATGCGTCGGTCCAGGAGTTCCTGGAACTGTATGATCGGCGGCAGACAGGTTGTCTCGTTCTGGATGTCCGCATGCCTGGCTTGAGCGGCTTGGACCTGCAGGAACGCCTCGTCGCACTGGAGGTCGCGCTGCCGATCATCTTCATCACCGGGCACGGCGACATTGCGATGGGCGTGCGGGCGATGAAACGCGGCGCCATGGACTTCATCGAAAAGCCCTTCCAGGATCAGGTGCTGCTCGACGCGATTCACGCCGCGCTGGCGCGGGCCGCAGAAATGCACGAGGCGGCCCAAGCGCGCGACGATGCACGCCAGCGCCTCGCCACGCTGACGCCGCGCGAGCGCGAAGTGCTCGTGCTTGTCGTCGATGGCCGACCGAACAAACAAATCGCCGCGCAGCTCGGCACCGCGGAGCAAACGATCAAGATGCATCGCAGCCGGCTGATGAAGAAAATGGCTGCGGATTCGCTGCCGGCACTCGTTCGCCTGGCGCAACTGGCCGGCGTCACCGCCAAACGGGACTAGTGGCGCGTGTGACCAGGGGGCATACGAACGTATGTCATGCGCCACACCAACGTTGTCTTTGATCCGCGTTCTGCGCAGCTATCTTTCTTGTAGTGCGACCACAGATTGATGGTGCCGCTGGACGGCCGGGCTTCCGGTCGCGACGCGCGCTCCCCTGCCGATGCAGCGTCCCTGCGCAGCAGGCGTGCGCGGGCGAGGTGCCTGGTGCGCAGGAGCCAGAACCCGATGCAAAAAGACGAATTCGGCAATTTGGAGGAGTGGGGGCGCGTGCTGAGCCAGTTGGAGCAGTTGACGCGCGAACGCCTGCTCCACGAGCACCAGGACGGTTTGGTACGTCTGCTGCGCTACCCGGATAACTGGCGCTTGCGGGAGGCGGCGCTGGAGTCCGCCCGGGAAGTAAGGCAGCCCACGGAGGCGCTCGTCATCGCTGTGCTGCAGATTCTGACCAACGAGGACTTGTACTACGAGGTGCGTGTCCTGGCCGCCGAGGCCCTGGCAAGCCTGCTCCCGGCTACGCGGGCGGCCAAGGACGGGCGTAACCGGGCGTTGGAACAACGCGCGCTCGAGCAGATGCATGCTCTGCTGGATGCGACGCATCCGCCCATACTGCATCAGGCGGTGCAGCGCGTGCTTCCGACGATTGAGTAGCGGTTCTTTTCCGCCGGCCACACGCCGCGCCTATGGTCTCCAATCGAAGGATACGACAGCCATGATTATTGGGATTCCGAAAGAGATTCTGCCCGAGGAACGACGGGTCGCAGCCTTGCCCGAGACCGTGCGGAAATACCTTGAGCTGGGTTTTGAGGTTATCGTGGAGACGCAGGCGGGCCGTGGAGTCTTCCGGGCCGACGATGAGTACGTCACCGCCGGGGCGCGGATCGCGCCCGATGCTATTAGCCTGTATGAGCGCGCTGACGTTGTGCTGAAGGTGAAGCAGCCCTGCTTCAATCAGACCGCCGGCCGGCATGAGGCTGACCTGCTACGCGAAGGCGCCACCCTGATCACATTCCTGCACCCGGCCGCGCCGGCCAATCACGACATGATCCGTACGCTGCGCGACCGCAACATCACGTCGCTGACGATGGACGGCATACCGCGCACTTCGCGGGCGCAGACGATGGATGCGCTGACCTCCATGAGTACGGTGACCGGCTACAAATCGGTGCTCATCGCGGCCAGTCACTTTCCGCGGTTTGTCCCCATGATTGGGACCGCGATCGGGTCCATCCAGCCGGCGGAGATCCTCGTGGTCGGCGCCGGGGTCGTGGGACTGCAGGCGATCGCGACCGCGAAACGCCTCGGCAGCAGCGTGAAGGCCATCGACATCCGGGCGGACGCGCGCCGTGAGGCGGGGAGCCTCAAGGGCACCAAGGTCGTCGGCTTCGAAGTGCCGGAAGAACTGGCCGTCGGCGACGGGGGCTACGCCCGGGCGTTGCCCGGCGAGTGGCTTGAACGAGAGCGCACCTTGCTGCGGGCTGTTGCGCCTCAGATGGACATCATCATCCTTAGCGCGTTGGTACCTGGCGAGGTCGCGCCGGTCCTTGTCACCGAGGACACGGTGCGCCGCATGCGGCCGGGGTCCGTCATCGTCGACGTTTCCATCGACCAGGGTGGCAACTGCGCTCTGACCGAGGCCGGGCGCGAGATCGTCGTGCACAACGTGCGCGTCTGCGGTACCGCGAACATCCCGGGTTCGGTTGCTGTGGATGCGACCTGGCTCTACGCCCACAACATGTTGCATTACGTGGAGAACCTGTTTCGCAACGGACCCGGCACACTCAATGTGGATGACGAGATCGTGCAGCAGTCTCTCGTCACGCGCGATCGCCGCATCATTCACAAAGGCGCGCTCAAGGCGATGGGAATGGAGTAACGGAAGCCCTGCGGCGCAGACGAGGGAATGCCATGTTCGACGTGCTTCTCATGGTCGTGATCTTCGTGGCGGCGTTCGGCATCGGCTATGCGCTGATCGTCCGCGTGCCCCCAATGCTGCATACGCCCCTCATGTCCATGACTAACGCCATTTCGGCGGTCACGATTCTGGGCGCCCTCCTGCTGTTCTCCGTGCCGACGACCCGCGCCGAGAAGGTGCTGGGTGGCGTCGCGATCGTCACGGCGATGTTCAACGTGGTTGGCGGCTTCGTGATCACCGATCGCATGCTCGGCATGTTCAAGAAGAAGGACGCGGCGGCGTGATCTTGCTCACGAGGATACTCGGGTCCCCGTGAACCGGGCCGGAAGGCAGAGAGTGACTATGTCAGGGCTTTGGGTAGATCTTGGGATTATTCTGATCCTCGTAGCGGGGATCGCGCAGTTCCGTACGCCGCGGGCTGCTCGGATCGGGAACCTGACGGCTGCCATCGCACTGCTCGGCGCAGTCATCACTGTTCTGTATCGCCACGGGGTGCTGGAACTCCCGCTGGTCGCCTTCATGGCCCTTCTGGGCAGTTGCCTCGGCGGCTGGGTGGCCACACGCGTCAACATGATCCAGATTCCCGCGATGGTCGCGTTCCAACACGGCGCTGGCGGTGTCGCCGCGTTCCTCGTTTCATTCGTCGAGCTGAACCGCGACTCTGCGGAACCGCTCACACAAACCGCCCAGATCGCCGCACTGCTGGGCCTCGCGATCGGGGCAGCGACGTTCAGCGGCAGCCTGATCGCGAGCGGAAAGCTGGCCAACCGTCTGCGCCAGACCCCAACGGTGCTGCCGCACCACAATCGACTCCTGGTCGCCAATCTGGTCATGCTGCTCGTCTTGGGCGTCTGGGCCGGCGTGACCGGAAGCGCCGGCGTGATCTTGGGCACGTCGTTGGCGTTGATCATCGGGGCGATAGTGCTCGGAGTGACATTTGCCATCCGGATCGGCGGCGCGGACATGCCCGTGCTGATCTCGTTCTTGAATGCGACCGCGGGGTTGGCGGCGGCGTTCTGCGGGATTGCGATCGGGAATCGCCTGCTCATCGCCTGCGGCGCCACGGTCGCGGCTTCGGGCTCAATCCTCACGCACGTGATGTGCCGCGCCATGAACCGCGGCCTGATCGGCGTGTTTGCCGGCCTGCGGCCGCACGTTGCGGTCGTACCCCGGTCGCCTGTGGCCGCTGCCCCTTCGGCCGCCCCCGGCACTATCGCCGCGGCGAAGCCCGCCGATCCGTCCGCCCAAGCTGCGCAGTTGCTCCGCGCCGCCCAGCGCGTGATCATCATCCCAGGTTACGGCATGGCACTCGCCGAAGCATCGGAAGAGGTCGTCCAGCTCGGGGAGCAGTTGACCGCGCTGAGCAAGGGAGTCTTGTTCGCGATTCATCCCGTCGCCGGACGCATGCCCGGCCACATGCACGTGCTCCTCGCTGAAGCCGAGGTCGACTATGGGAAACTCCGCGAGCTGAAAGACGTCAATGGGGAGTTTGCCCAAACCGACGTGGCACTGGTTGTGGGCGCCTGCGACGTGGTCAACCCAGCGGCGATCGAAGCATCGAACACGCCGATTTCGGGTATGCCGATCCTGCGGGCCGATGAAGCTCGGCATGTCATCGTCTGCAACCTCGATGAACGCCCGGGTTACTCGGGCGTACCGAACCCGCTGTATCACAACCCGAAGACGGTCCTGCTGCTCGGTGATGCCCAGGTGACGGTGGGCAGATTGCGACAGCAGCTGGAGGGCCAAACTCATGGAGCCGCCGCAACCTCCGAAACCGCGTCCGCTCCGATGGCGCGGGAGCTGGCGGAAAACCCGAGTGGCCAATACAACGCCGCCGAGTGACACGCCCGGCGCCTTCGCTCGCACGCCCCGCTTGGATGCGTTGGTGGGGGCCATCGAGCGACTCGACGATGATGAACTGCGGCAGCTGCCCCTCGTGCTTGCCAATAAACTGAAGGCAATGGACCAGCACCGCGCGGCAGAATTGCGGGACCACGTGGGCGCCCGGTGCGATGTGATTTGGCCGGGCGAGGCGGAGTACTTCGACGCCACGTTGGTCGGCATTGATGTGGAAGCCGGGCTGGCCCAGATATCGCTATCGCGCTACGGTCCCGTGTGGAGTGTACCACCCTACGCGGTGAGATTGGACTGAGAACAAAATGCGCCGCTCGCTTCGCCAGCGAGCTGCACCGACATGGGAGGCGTGCCATGAAGCCTGCTCGAACCCGTCGTTCACCCGAAGCGAAAACAGTCGACGCAGTGCGCTTGTGCCGTCAGGAGCCAAGGCCCCTGACAGTCACGGAACAAGACATTCGCGAGCGCGCCTATCAGATCTTCTTGGCGCGCGGTGATGTTCCCGGAAGCCCGCTGCAGGACTGGCTTCGCGCTGAGCACGAACTACGATGCGGCCCGCGCGCCTGACACATTGTACGAGGGGCTGCCTGAATTCACAGGGATGAGTCAGTTGCCTACCTGCCACATGAACTGCAGGGGGGCTTTCGTGGACCCTTGGACGATGGTGCCTGGTAACCGCCGCCATGAAATGTCGCGACCAGCACGGCTGCACCAGAATAGGCCGTGGCCGAGAACAGCCAGTCCGTCATATCGTCGACGCCGCGCGTGACCACGAAGCTAGCCACGGCCACCCAGAACGTCTGGCAGGCCCAGCAGCCGAGGAGGTATTGGAGCGCCCGCCAAGGCAGGGACGTACTCGACAGGCGCCGAAGCTCGGCGCGGCGAGCCTCAAGCTCGGGATCGGTGAGTGGGACGGCGGCGGCGTGCTGCGAACCGCGGGCGACATCCTCGTCCCACTTCGTACGATTGGCGACCTCCCAGTTGAGTCGGTTGAGCCGCTGGCGGCGCGGGTTGTCGCGCAGCGCGAGCCGGTATTGCATTTCGGCCGCGGGGAACGACGCGAAGATCGCCTTGGCCAACGCGCAGACCGCCAAGGTCCAGACGAAGAAGGACGCCACGTGCGCCCAGTCGGTGATGTCGAAGATGCTCGTCATGTTCCGGGCCTCCTTGCCCTCAGAGTTCTAATACCGCGTGCGCCATTCATGCCTTCCGCGCGGCGCACTGCTCCAACCGTTCGCGCAGCAGGTGCCGGACGATCCGCGCTTCGGCCGGCGCGTTGCTGGGGTCCACGGTGAGGTCGCCGTCTTTCGGCAGGGTCCAGCCGGCATCCAGCTTGGCGAACAGTACCGCGATGGCCGGGTCGCGCTCGATCAGCCAGCGCCGCAGCTCGGCCTCGGTCGTGCCGTTCAGCAGCTCCGCCGCGCGCGCGAGCACGTAGTCGCAGGCCAACAGGCCGAGCTCGTCGTCCGGGCAGTACGCCGTCAGATGCACACGCTTTGAACCGACGTTGATCGACACGACCGGCATCGCCTCACTCTCCTCTCACGCCGCTGACGACCAGCCGGCGCTCCCACATCCAGTGAAGCTCCGGCGCCCACGAGGCCGACGCGAACGCCACGAGCCGCTGCAGCTCCTCGAAGCGCGTGGCGCCCGGATCGCGGTTCTCGAACCCTATGTTGATCGCCCCGACGTTCGGCACGCCGGCGAGCTTCGCAACCTCACGAGTCAGCCGGCGGCAGCGGCCCCAGACGTTCGCGTCCAGCATCATGTAGACCATCCGGTAGAACGGCACCGCGGCCACGACCATTGCGAGCTGAGTGTCCGTTGGCAGCGAGCCGAAGAACGCGGTCGCGACCGAGTCGTTGCCCGGTGCGATCGCCGCGGTGACCATCAGCGCATCGAACGGCCCTTCGACCACGAAGAGCGTGTTCCCGCCGGCCCGGACGCGGTCGGCGTCGTAGATCGTCATTTTGTGCCCACCTTCGACCGGGTAGCTTAGCCAGCGCTTCCGCTGCCGGGCGTCGATGGCCCGCGCCGTGTAGCCGAG
This sequence comes from uncultured Planctomycetota bacterium, assembly GCA_900696535.1. Classification (GTDB taxonomy): domain Bacteria; phylum Planctomycetota; class Phycisphaerae; order UBA1845; family Fen-1342; genus CAADGM01. The sequence continues at coordinate 1,403 of CAADGM010000107.1, read as the reverse complement.
CTCCCGGCCGCTTTCGCGCACGGGGAACACCACGCGCCGCTCCTCTTCATCGAACCGCAGGTCAAAACGCGGGATCAGCGCGTCCAGGCGCTCCGCGGGCATGCCGCGCCCGACCAGGTAGTCGTAGCCCGGCTGCGCGACGCCCTTCGGCGCCAGCGGCGATAGCGCGCTTACATCACGCACGTTCCCGCTCCTGTCCACGTCTCGCACGGGCAGTCGTGCATCCACGTCGTCGGGTCCTTGGTCAGGTCGTAGTTCCGCAGGCGCGGCACACCGCGGCCCTCGTACGGCGGCAAGCCGCCGTTGCGGCCAGGGAAGTGGCGGTACGGCCGGCCCGACCCGTCGAGGTTCAAATCGACCGCGACCCAGGCCGCCTCGCCCTTGCACACCGGGAAGTCGCCCAGCGAACACTGGCAGATGTGGCCCGTGCAGCACGCGGTTCCCGCCCACGCGGAGAAGCACCCGCTGATCGCATCGACGAACTGCGTGCAGAGAGGCCCGTACTCGCCGTGGTAGCCGTAGCCGGGGATCGCCGGCGGCAGCGCCAGCGTGTCGCCGAACGAGCAGTCCGGGCTGCACCCCGGCATCCCGTCGCACCCGGAGTACCACGACGGCACCAGCCCGCGCCAGTAGATGCCGGTCACCTCATGGAACCACAGCCCGCTGTCCGGCCCCATCGGGTACGTCTCGCCGCAGCCGAACATGTCGCCGAGGCAGTTGCCGCTGAATTCGTTGCCTGGCGGGCCGGTCGCCTTGAAGTACAGGCCGGGGTGCCAGACGTGGTCCAGGCGGTTCTTCTTGAACTGCCCGCCGTGCGTCGCATCCCAGCCGTGGTTGCAGGTATCCGGCGTGCAGGCGTAGTAGCTGTAGCCTTCGACGCGGCGCAGGCAGTTGTAGCCGGCGTGCGGATCATCGACGCAGTGCTGCGTCTGCCAATCCCACGAGCGGCAGCCCTTTTCGTTGCGGTGATAGCCGCAGCCCGGTGAGGCCTCCATGTCGTCGCCGTAGCCGTCGCAGACCGTGTCCTCCCAGTAGCCGCGCTCGCAGGGGCAGTCCGGGCTCGTCTCGGGCGAGTACTGCGAGTAGCCGTGCTTGCGGCTCATCATGTGGCACTTGGCCGACTGGCAGTTCTGCGTGCATTCCTGCCACGTCGGCACCGGCCAGGCCTCGCAGGTGTCGGGATACTCGGTCCACTCGTCGTCGTAGCCCGGCCCCCATTGGTGATACCAGTAGCCCAGGGCGTGGTCGTACGGCCAGCACGCTTCAGCGTTGGCGCAGCACTTGTCGCAGCCCTTGCGGTACTCGGTGTGCGCCGTGCCGTAGCAATCGTGGTAGTTCGCCGCGTAGTGGTAGCCGCAATCCTTGCCCATGAACTGGCCGGGCGTGCGCTTGCGCGTGCAGAG
>CAADGM010000106.1 GCA_900696535.1 uncultured Planctomycetota bacterium | reverse complement strand
GCCGGCGGCCTTCAGATCGTCGATGTTTCCGCGCCGCCGGCCGCGTTCCTCGCGGGCGAGTACCGGCGGGCCAGCGGGGAGGTCACGGACGTGGCTGGCGCCCCTGGGCTCGCGTTCGTTACGCATGGCGGCTTGGGCGGGGGCGTGCGGGCGTTCGACCTTTCGAATCCCGCCGACCCGCAGCCGCTCTCCGATACGCCGTCGTACGAGTTCGCATGGGGACTGACGCGCGCCGGGACACTCGTCTGCCTGGCCGACGGCTGCGCCGGGTTGGGCGTCATCGACGCCGCTGACCCGGCGAATCTCGAACGCCTGGGGACCGCGTTCACGGGCTGCGCCGCGCGCGACGTGGTCGTGCAGGGCGACCTGGCGTACGTAGCCGACGATCACCAGGGTCTTCTCATTGTCGATGTTTCGAATCCGGGAGCGCCAACGCTGCGCGGGGCCTGGCAGGACCCGGTGAGCCCCGGCGACCCGCTGGGGGTCGCTGTGAAGGGCCAATACGCATTCCTCGCCGGCGGCGAGGCTGGCGTGCAGGTGATCGAGGTCTCCGATCCGGACAACCCCGTGGGAGTTGCCCACTACGACACGCCCGGGTACGCGTTCGACGTCGTGCTCGCGGGTGACTACGCGTATGTGGCTGACGACTGGAGCGGCCTGGTCATTCTCGATGTGTCCGACCCGGAGAATCCCGCCCTGGCGGGCCAGTGCACGGCGTGCGTTCCGGCGCAAGGCGTTGCGGTCGCGGGAATCTACGCCCTGGTTGCCGCCCATAACGCCGGAGTTCTGCTGCTGGACGTTTCAAACCCCGGCGACCCGGTCGTCCTCGACTCTCACGACACGGGCGGATTCGCCAGGCGCGTCGCGGTCAGCGGGAACCTCGTACTGGTCGCCGACCTCACCGACGGTCTCGTCGTGCTGTCGCTCGGGGGCGGAGGGGACTACGTCTGGACGAATCCGCTGGGGGGCGCGTTTGCGACGCCGGAGAACTGGTCGCCGACGGGCCCTCCGGGGCCGGCCGACCGGGCCGTGTTCGACCTTCCGCAGAGCTACGCGGTCGAGTTCCCAGCGGCGGACGACACCACGAACGACCGACTGCTCGTAAACGGCGGCGACGTGACGTTCGACCTCCAGGGCCGCACGTACACGCTGGCCCGTGACTCGGAAGTGAGCCAGGTCATCGCGTCCGACGGCGCAGCGACGCTCCGCGTGCGCAATGGTGTGTTGGCCAATCGCGGCCTGCTCATCGTGGCCGAGCAGTCGGCCAGCTCTGGTCAGCTCACCATCGACGGCACCGGCTCGATGGACAGCGTGCTGACCAGCGATTACCAGATGATCGTCGGGCAGGGCGGCGGCTACGGCATCGTCGAGATTGTCGGCCCGGGAGCCGAGCTCGAAGTCCGTGGCCGTCATCCGAGCGATCCCTGGGACCTGGTCAGCCTCGAGCGCGGGCGGGGGGGGCAGGGCGAGATGACTATCTCCGATGGGGGACACGTCTACGTTCCGTACGGCAGCGGCGAGGAGCAGACTGGGTACGTCTCGGTCGGTGGCGGGTTCGGCCAAGGTACTCTGACCGTCGACGGCGGCGGTTCCGCCTTGGACATCGACTGCATGCTCGAGGTGGGGCGGGATGGTGACGGCGTGGTCTGGGTCCAGAACGGCGGAGCGCTGCGTATCATCGGCGCCCCGCCCGGCGGCGGCTATGCCTTCATCGGCATGCGTGCCGCAGGCGAGCTGAACGTCTCCGGACCAGGCTCCGTGTTCTCGCTGTCGGGCCAGTTGTCGGTCGGACAGGCCCACAGCGGCGCGCTCAACGTCAGTGATGGCGGTGTCGCTGACCTGACCGGTGCATCGTTCATCGTCGGCGACCTCAACTACGCCACGACCACCGGCTCGGTCACGGTTACCGGCAGGGATAGCACGCTTCTCGCGGGGCTGACGCGGATCGGCGGCGAGCATCCAGGGCAAGCCACCGTGTCCGACCACGCACTGATGGAGACCTCGCGACAGATTCAGCTCGGCTACGCTGACAGCGGCACGTTCAGCATCACCGCCGGCGGGCATGTCGTCTCACACAAGGGCACCTCGCCGACTGGCACCAGCGGGCTGATCGGCATGCTCGCGGGCGCGCACGGGCAGGCCTGGGTCGATGGCGAGGGCTCCCAGTGGACGCAGGACGGCGCCCTGAACGTCGGCTGGGGCGGCGTGGGCACGTTGGAGATCACCGACGGCGGGCACGTGCAGTCCGTCGGCGGCATCATCGCGCGGCTGGCCGGTGCCAGCGGCGTCGCCACAGTCGCGGGCGAGGATGCTACCTGGCATGTGGACGGCACGCTGGCTGTGGGCGGCCTGCCGGACGCCCCCGGTGGCAACGGTGTGCTCGCTGTTGAAGCGGGCGGTGTCGTGTCAGCGAGCGACAGCGTGATCGTCTGGCCGAACTCGGTCGTTGAGCTTGACGCCGCAACACTCGCCGCGGGGCCGGAGGGGGTGCTATTGAGCGGCGCGCTGCGCGGCTCCGGAGTCGTCGCGTGCTCGGTACTGAGCGTCGGCGGCAACATTGCCCCCGGGACGCCTCTGGGGCGACTGGAGATCCTGGGAGACTTCGCTCAGGACGCCGCCGGTATCCTGACGATCCAGATCGGCGGCACGAGCATGGGGTCGGAGTACGACCAGATGTCGGTGCTCGGCGCGGCGGCTCTGTTGGGCGCGCTGCACGTCGAGTTGGTGGACGGGTTCACGCCCGAAATCGGGAATCGATTCGACGTTGTCTCCGCCGCCAGCGTTGCCGAGACGCTCAGCGAGAAGCAGCTGCCGAGCGTGCCGGGTCTGCGGCTCGCGCTGGTCACAAGTGCGTCGGCGCTCTCGGTCGTGGCAACCTGGCTGGTCGATGCCGACGGGGACCTGGACGTCGACCTCGATGACTTCATCGCACTGAGCGGCTGCCTGACCGGGCCGGGCGTTGCGGCGGCGGTCGAGTGCACGCTGTTCGACACGGAAAGCGACGGTGACGTGGACATGGCCGACTTCCAGTTGCTCCAGGACGTCTTCACTGGGCCGCTGTGACCCTGTCACCCGTTGTCGGGACTTCTCTGCCAACTGCGGCGACGCGCGGCCGCGCGTGCCCGCGCGGAGCCCTCTTGCCCGCTCGTCCCGCCCGAACCATACTCCCCGCCGCTCGGGCCCACGTGCGACGGGCTCGCTGGATGACCGACGATGTCGATGAACAGCCCGGCTCTGCGCTCCTTCCTCGACGTGCCGCCCGACGCGGACTTCCCGATTCAGAACCTGCCCTACGGCGTGTTCTCGCCTCGAGCGGGCGAGCCTGCGCGCGTGGGCGTGGCGATCGGCGACCACGTGCTGGACCTGTCGGTGCTCGAAGCGGCCGGGCTGCTCGTATGCCCCGGCCGTGAAGCCCCGGCGGTGTTCGCGCAGCCGGCACTGAACGTGTTCATGGCAGCCGGGCCGGCGGCGTGGCGGGCGGTGCGGGCGCGGCTCATCGAGCTTCTATCGGCGGACACGCCGACGCTGCGTGACGATGCGGCCCTCCGGAGCAGGGCGCTCGTGCCGCGGGCGCAGGTCCAGATGCACCTGCCGTGCGTGATCGGCGACTACACGGACTTCTACGCCGGCATCCACCACGCGATGAACGTCGGGCGAATCTTCCGCGGGCCGGACGCGGCACTCATGCCGAACTACCGCTGGATTCCGATCGGCTATCACGGGCGCTCGAGCTCGATCGTGGTAAGCGGTACGGAGGTTCGCCGGCCTTGCGGACAGTACAAGTTGCCGGACGAGCCGGCGCCGCGGTTCGGGGCGACGCGCGAGCTGGATATCGAGCTCGAGCTGGGGGTGCTCGTGGGCGTCGGCAACACGCTGGGTGAGCCAATCGCCGTCGAGCGGGCCGCCGAGCACATCTTCGGCCTGGTCCTGCTGAACGACTGGTCGGCCCGGGACATCCAGCAGTGGGAGTACCAGCCGCTCGGCCCGTTCCTGGGCAAGAACTTCGCCACGACGATTTCGCCGTGGGTCGTGACGCTCGACGCCCTGGAGCCGTTCCGCTGCTCGTTGCCGACGCAGGAGCCGCCGCCGCTGGAGTATCTGAAGGGGCCAGGGCTTTGCGGCTACGACATCGCGCTGGAGGTGGAGTTGACTCCCGCCGGCGACAAACCGGGCGCAGTCATCGCGCGCACGAGCGCGCGCGAGCTGTACTGGTCGCTCGCGCAGCTCGTGGCGCACCATACTGTGAATGGGTGCAACCTGCGGCCCGGCGACCTGCTCGGCACAGGCACGATCAGCGGCGCGGCGCCCGGTTCGTACGGCTCGCTGCTCGAACTGGCCCAGCGCGGCAAGACGCCGGTCGCACTGCCCGATGGCTCGCAGCGCACGTTCCTGCGGGACGGCGACGTCGTCACGCTGCGCGGCTGGTCCCAGGGAGCCGACTACCGCGTCAGCTTCGGCGAGTGTCGCGGGAGGGTACTGCCGGCGCGAGGAGGCTCCTGATGGCCGGGCCGGGTCCGCTTACCGACGTCCAGCGCCGCGTGCTCGGCGTGCTGATCGAGAAATCGCTCTACCAGCCGCAGTACTACCCGATGACGGTCAACGCGATCGCCGCCGGGTGCAACCAGAAGAGCAACCGCGATCCCGAGATGAACCTGGACGAGGACGCAGTCTGGAGCACGCTCGAAGTGCTGCGGTCGGCGGGGCTCGTGTCGCGGGTCCTGCCCGGGGGTTCGTCGCGTGTCGAGCGCTGGCGGCACGAGGCCAAGGAGATTTTCGGCTGGGAGAAGCCACAGCGGGCCATCATGGCGGAACTGCTGCTGCGCGGTCCGCAAACCATCGGCGAGCTGCGCGGCCGGGCGCACCGTCTGTACGCGTTCGAGAACGCCGAAGCGGTGGCGGCGGTGGTCGAAGGGCTCTCGTCGGGCGAGCAGCCGTTCGTCGCTCCGCTGCCGCGGGCGCCCGGGCAGTCTGCCGTGCGTTACGCGCATCGCCTCTACAGCGACGCGGAGTGGGCGGCGTTGAATCGAGGGTTCGAGACAGCTCAGCCGGCGGGCGGGGCCGGCATCCAGAGGTCGGTCGGTGGGGCGGGGACCCTGCCCGATGGCCAGGGGGTCTCTGTAGGGGGCGAGGCTGCGACGGCTGTTGACGCGGGGCTACGCGCCGAGGTAGATGCGCTGCGGGGCGAGCTGGCTGCACTGCGGGCGGAACTGGAGCGGCTGGCCGGCGAATTCGCGGAGCTGCGCTCGCGCGTCGGGTGAGGGCCGTGTCTGGCGACGGGTGGTGACGCGCACGCGGCCGCGCTGATCCGACCGCTCGCGCGGTCGGCTCGGTTCGGGCGCCGTCGGGTGGATCGGAACCTGAGCGCTGTGACCGGGGGTCCGACCGCTTACGCGGTCGGCTCGGATGGTGGTCGGACTCGCCGCTTGAACCGCGGGGGCCGGGTCCGCACAATACGGGCCTACAATCGTTTGCCGCACGGCGGCTCGCGCGCGGGGGGCGTGGCGGGTGCCGGGGCCAGGGACGCGGGTCGTCCGCAAGGAGCCTCGATGGCGCGACGGCGCAAGAAGCTGGGCGAGATCCTCGTCGGTTGGAACGTCATCACCCCGGAGGCGCTTCAGGACGCGCTGGCGTACGCGACGCAGCACGGCAAGCGGATCGGGGAAGCGCTCGTCGAGCTCGAGCTGGCCAAGGAGGACGACGTCACCAAGGCGCTCGCGGCCCAGTTCGACCTGGAGTATGTGGACCTGGACAAGAACGTGCAGGTCCCAGCGGCTCTGAGCCTGGTGCCCGAGTCGATCATCCGCAAGGAGCAGGTTCTCCCCATGCAGAAGGAGGAGAACCGGCTCAAGATCATCATCAGCGACCCGCTCAACCTGGAGCTGCTCGACAAGCTCCGGTTCCTGCTGAACATGGAGCTCGAGTGCGCCCTCGCGCCGCGGAGCAAAATCCAGCGCTTCATCGACCACTTCATGGGCGGCCTGTCCACCTCGATGGACGAGACCATCCAGACCATCGACCGCGATGCCCAGCTCCAGGCCCGCGACGGCGCCAGCGCACGCAAGCCGGGCGAGGAGGGCGATGATGCCCCGGTGGTGCGGCTGGTCAGCCTGCTGATTGACGAGGCCGTGCGGCAGCGGGCCTCCGACATCCATGTCGAGCCGATGGCCGACCGCGTACGTGTCCGCTACCGCATCGACGGTGTGTGCATCGAGCGGGACAACATCCCCAAGAGCATGCAGAGCGCCGTAATCGCCCGCCTGAAAATCATCAGCGGCATCGACATCGCCGAGAAGCGGCTGCCGCAGGACGGCCGCATCAAGAAGAAGATCGGCGACACGCAGATCGACTTTCGCGTCAGCTCGCTGCCGGCCTACCACGGCGAGAGCATCGTGCTGCGAATTCTGCGGCCCGACTCGGTCAAGATCGGCATCACGGGCCTGGGCTTCGAGGAGGACGACTACGAGCGCTTCCAGCGGATCATCCGGGCTCCGAACGGCATCTTCCTGGTGACCGGGCCGACGGGCTCGGGCAAGACGACCACACTGTACGCCGCCCTCCAGGAACTCAACCGGCCGGACCGGAAGATCATCACCGCCGAGGACCCGGTGGAGTACAACTTCACGGGGATGAACCAGTGCCAGGTGCGCGAGGAGATCGGGCTGAGCTTCTCGCGAATCCTGCGGTCGATGCTGCGTCAGGCGCCGAACATCATCCTGGTGGGTGAGATCCGCGACCGGGAGGTGGGCGAGGTGGCCATCCAGGCAGCGCTGACGGGCCACCTGGTTTTCAGCACGCTGCACACGAACGACGCGCCGAGCGCCGTAACGCGACTGATCGACATGGGCATCAAGCCGTTCCTGGTAGCCTCGTCGATCCAGGCCATCATGGCCCAGCGCCTGGTGCGCGTGATCTGTAAGGAGTGCAAGGAGGTCGACCCGGCCCCCGACAAGTTCACGCTCAAGCTCCTGGGGATCACCGACGAGGACCTGGCCGGGCGGAACATCTACAAGGGGCGGGGCTGTAATCGCTGCTCGAACACGGGCTACCGTGGCCGGCAGGGGCTCTTCGAGATGCTCGAGATGAACAACGAAATCCGCGAGCTGGCCTTCAACCGGGCCGCGACGAACGTGCTCCGTCGGGCCGCGGTCGCCAGCGGCATGCGCCCGCTGCTGGGCGACGGGAAGCTCAAGATCCTCCGTGGCGTGACGACCCCGGCCGAGGTGGTCCACATCGCGCAGATGGAGGGCGTGATTCAGGAAGACTGATGACCGCCGGCGGCCCGGTCCACGGCGTGGAGGTTTGCTGCGATGGCGACGGTACACATCGACCGCCTGCTCGAGACGTGCATCCGCACGGGCGCGTCCGACATTCACATTCACGTGGGGCGGCCCCCGGTGCTGCGCATCGACGGTCGCCTGCGCCCGCTTGAGACCAAGTCGCTCGAGCCCGAGGACACCTCGGCAATCATGAAGTCGGTGACACCCGAGCGAAACCAGCAGGAGCTCCAGGAGGAAGGCGGAACGGACTACGGCTTCGCCTTCGGCGACAAGGGCCGCTTCCGCGTGTCCGTCTTCCGGCAGAAGGGCAACGTGTCGATGGTCTTGCGCCTGATTCCGTCGAAGATCCTGACCTTCGACGAGATCGGCCTGCCGGCGATCACGCGGGCGCTGTGCCGCCGGCCGCGCGGTTTGTTCCTGGTCACGGGGCCGACTGGCTCGGGCAAGACCACGACGCTGGCGACGATGCTGGACTTCATCAACCGCGAGGTTGGCGACCGGCACATCATCTCGATCGAGGATCCGATCGAGTACTACCACACGCACCACAAGTGCTGCTTTACGCAGCGCGAGGTCGGCGTGGACGTGCCGAGCTTCGCCGAGGCGCTGCGCCGCTCGCTGCGCATGGACCCGGACGTGATCCTGGTCGGCGAGATGCGCGACCTGGAGACGATGGAAGCCGCCATCCGCGCCGCCGAGACGGGCCACCTCGTGTTCGCCACGCTGCACACGACCGGTGCGCAGGGCACGATCAACCGCATCATCGACGCGTTCCCCGTGAACCAGCAGGAGCAGATCCGCGTGCAGCTCTCGACGAACCTGCTGGCGGTGCTGTCCCAGACGCTGCTGCCCAAGAAGAACGGGGGGCGCATCGCGGCCTACGAGTTCCTGGTCATCACGCCCGCCATCAGCAACCTCATCCGCGAGAACAAGACCTACCGCATCGACTCGGCCATCCAGACGGGCAAGAAGTTCGGCATGCAGCTCCTCGACGATCACCTCTGGCAGATCTACGACACGGGCATCGTGGATGCGGAGGAGTGCGTCGAGCGCGCCCGCAACCCGAACGAGTTCCAGTTGAAAGTCGAGGCCAAGCTCAAGGGCGTGTCGGTGGGCGCCATGCTCGGGAAGGGGCCCAGGCTCGAGGAGCAGAAGCTGCTCGAGGAAACGAAGGGCTGACGCTGCGTGGCGACCCTCGTAGCGCCGGACATCCGCTTCCGGCGAGCAGGCTCGGCCACATCAATCGTCGGACGCGGAGGTCCGACGCTACATGCCGCGGCAGACTGCCGGTTCACTAGAACCTGTCCCAGAACCTGTGGAGCACCCGCCATCAGCGGGTGCTTTTCGTCTTGGGCTGAGTTGCAGGCCGTGATTCAAGCCGATCTGCCGTTCGATTTGCACAACACCCCGCTGATAGCAAGTGCTCCACGTCGCGCTTCATCGAGTTCTGGGTCAGGTTCTAGCGCTGCGACAACACGGCGTCGTAGACCGCCAGCAGCGCGCGGACGGTGCGCTCCGGGACGAGCGCGCGCGCGGCCCAGGCGCTGCTCGCCGCCGACTGGGCGTCGGCACCGGCGGGATCGCTGCGCAGACCCGACAGCGCCGCGACGAAGGGCTTCGGCTCGTCCCCCTGAACGAGCGTGAGCGGGGCGCCGTCGGCACGCAGCGCGCGCAGCGTCGGCAGGTCGCTCGCCACAACCGGCACGCCGCAGGCGAGCGCCTCGAGCACGGCGTTCGGCACGCCCTCGGTTCGGGACGGGAGCAGCAGGGCGTCGGCAGCGCTGAGCACCGCGGCGACGTCGCTCTGCCAGCCGACCAGGCGCACCACACTGGCCAGGTGTCGCCGGGAAAGCAGCGCTTCGATGCGGGCTCGCTCGGGGCCGTCTCCTGCAAGCAGCCACCCGACGCCGACATCCGCAAGCTGCGCCGCGCACTCGACCAGCAGCGCCAGCCGCTTGACCGGGTCCATGCGGCCGATCCACGCCACGAGGAAGCCTTGTTCTGCCAGGCCGAGTTGACGCCGCGCGGCAGCGCGATCGATGCGCTTGGGCGCGGGGTCCAGGGACGGCGGAACCACGAAGACGCACTCGGGTGCGTAGCCGAAGCGGCGCGCGACATGCTCCGCGAGCGCGGGGCTGCTCACAATGTGGCCGCGGTCGAGCGGAGCCGTAAGCCGCTCAGCCCAGCGATGCCAGCGGCGCTCGATCTCGATCGTGGCCGTCGAGGTCAGCACCGGAATGCGTAGCCAACGGCCGACCAGCCGGGCGACGACGTTTGCGTGCGTCAGCGTAGCGTGGATCAGGTCGGGCCGGATGTCGCGGAGCTTCCGCGCCAGCCGCCAAGCCGCGGCTAGGTCCCACGGCCCGCGAGCGTCGCACGCAAACGTGGGAACCTCGCTCGCCTCCAGCGCCGGGTGCAGCGGGCCGCGCGGGGCCAGGCACCCGACGTGCACGTCGACGCCGCTGGTGCTCAGGCGACGCGCGAGCCGGGCGATACGTAGCGGCGTGCCGCCAGGTTGCAGGTCCGTGACGAGGAGGACGACGCGCACGGTTGCACAGTGTGCGGCCGCCGCCGGGCTGAGGCAAACTCGCCGCAGCCGCCTCGTCCGGTTTTGATGTGCCCGGCGCGCACCCGCATAATGTCCGCATGTCCACCTCGCCCGCCGCACCCCAGCCTGGCGACCCGCTCGGCGAGCTTCGTGCCCGCATCGACGCGCTGGACGAGCAGCTCATCGCGCTCATCAGCGAGCGCGGGCGCCTGGCCGCGGAGATCGGGCGCATCAAGGCCCTGGCCGGCACACCCGTCTACGCCGCCGATCGCGAGGCCGTCATTCTTCAGCGGCTTCGCGCGCGGAATCCTGGCCCGTTCCCGGACAGCGTGCTTCAGGCGGTGTACCGCGAGTTGATGAGCGGCTCCTTCCTGCTCGAGCGCCCGCCGCGCATCGCGTACCTCGGGCCTCCGGGCAGCTTCTCGCACCAGGCAGCCGGCGGGAAGTTTGGCGCGTCGGTGCACTACGAGCCGGTGGCGGACATCGCGGCGGTGTTCGCGGAGGTGGACCGCGGGCACGCGGACTTCGGCGTGGTGCCGGTGGAGAACTCGCTGGGCGGGGGCATCGTGGACACGCTGGACGCCTTCGCGGACTACCACCAGGTGCGCGTGTGTGCGGAGGTGCTTCGGCGGATTCACCACCACCTGATGGCCCAGCGGCCGCTGCACGAGTTGAAGCACATCTACTCGAAGCCGGAGGTTTTCGAGCAGTGCAAGCTGTGGCTGCTCGAGACGGGGCTGCTGGGGAGCACCATTCCGGTGGCCAGCACGAGCAAGGCCGCTGAGTTGGCCCGCGACGACCCGCAGGCGGGCGCGATCGGCAGCGCGTTGGCGGCCGAGATCTACGGCCTGCCGATCCAGGTCGAGCGCGTCGAGGACAGCCCGAACAACGTGACGCGGTTCCTGGTGCTCGGGCGGGAGCCAGCCAGGCCCACGGGCGACGACAAGACCGCGCTGATGTTCTGCACGACGCACGAGGCCGGGGCGTTGGTCGGCGTGCTCGACGTGTTCCGTCGCGAGGGGGTCAACCTGTCGATGATCATGTCGCGCCCCAGCCGGCAGGGGAACTGGCAATACCGGTTCTTCATCGACTGTGACGGGCACGCGACGGACGGGCCGATTGCACGGGCGCTCGAGGGCGCCAAGCCGTTCTGTGCGGACCTGACGGTGCTGGGGAGCTTCCCCCGGGCGCTCGAGGCGTATTAGCCTCAAGCGGGGGCGGCGTCCGACAGCGGCGGACTGGCCCCCGACTTCGATCTTTCAACCACGCGGGCTGGTGTTGATTCGATCGGCCCCAACGCGCCGCTCATACCGACAGGTCGTCGCGCACGGACGGCGCTTGTAGAGCGCGGCCGCGCGCCTCTTACGGCCGCACCTCGAACACGTCTGCCGGCATCTCCAGCCGGTCGCCCTCGCGTATGCCCAGCCGCGCCAGCGTCCCCTGCTTCACCTCCAGCGCGAAGATCGCGGGCTCGAGCGAGCTGAAGGTCTGGAGCGTCAACGGCGGCATCTGCCAGATGGCGACGATCGTGCCATCCAGGCGGGCGAAGGCGATGTCGAGCGGTGCGATCGTGTTCTTCATCCAGAAGCCGCGGACCCGCTCACTGGAGAAGACGAACAGCATGCCCTCATCATCCGCGATCTCGTCCGTCGGGACGTGCATCAGCCCCTCGGCCGGCGCGTCGGGGCGGGCCGGGTCAAAGTCCTGCACCAGCCAGACGCGGAACGTGTGGCCGCTGACGCCTACCTCGGTGCGCGGCAGCGAGTCGAGGTCGGAGCGGCGTGCCGCGTCGCTGGCCCGTGGCCGGGAGGCGGACGCGTCCGCGGACGAGAGCGCACCGGAGCTGGTCGGGACAGTCACAGCCGGCTCCGTGCAGCCACCCACCCCGGAACACAGCAGCAGCCCGGCAGCCACGGCGATTGCGAGCGGGAAGCGTGCGTCCATGTGGCTCCTGTTCAGGTGACTGCGCGTCGACGCCCCGGAGGGCACACGCCAGAGCGCGACGACCGGGCCCCGAGGGTATCCTATCCGCAGTCCCGGGTGTCGTCCCGCGGAAGAGGGCTCGGCGTGGAATTGGACGGCCTGATCAACCTCTACAAGCCGGTCGGCCTGACCAGCGCCCGGGCGCTCGATCGGGTCCGGCGGCTGACCGGGCAGCGGAAGAGCGGCCACGCGGGCACGTTGGATCCGGCGGCCGAAGGTGTGCTGCTGATTCTCCTGGGTCGTTCCACGAAGTGCACGGAGCGGCTCATGGAGCTGCCAAAGATTTATCTGACCACGCTCCGGCTCGACGTGACGAGCGACGGGTTCGACAGCGAGGGCGAGTTGCGGCCGGTGACGGTCGATCGTCCGCCGTCGCGCGAAGAGGTCGAGGCAGCGCTGCGGGCGTTCGTCGGAACGATCGAGCAGGTGCCGCCGGCGCGGAGCGCCGTAAAGGTGGGGGGCCAGCCCGCGTACAAGCGCGCACGGCGGGGCGAAGCACTGGAGCTGCGCCCGCGGCCGGCGCGGATCGATCGGATCACGCTCCGCGCGTACTCCTGGCCGCTGCTCGAAATCGAAATCGTTTGCGGACGCGGCACTTACGTCCGGGCAATCGCGCGGGACCTGGGCATCGCGCTCGGGACAGGCGGCTGCCTGTCGCGCCTCGTGCGGACGGCCATCGGCCCGTATACGGCGGCGGACGCGTGGACTCTGGAGCGTCTGAGCGAAGCGGCGGACGTGAGGTCGGCGGTCGTGGCGGTGGATCGCCTCGGGTAGAGGGCAGGGAGTCGACGGTGCGTCGAGTTCCCGTCAAAGCCGCGCTTTCTGTTAACGGTGTCTTAACAATCGGATTCTATGCTCGGCCGCGAGGCAGCGGTATAGTGCTGCGGGGGTGAGTTCGTAAGCTTCGCAGGCGCCGACGATTAGCGCGGCTCACGAGACTGACTGGACCGGAGACCCCCCTTTGAGTGCACAGCGCTGGAAGCTGGCCGCGGCAATTGGCCTCTTTGCATTCGCCACATTCGCTATTGCCAGGATCTGGTTGAGGCCGGGCCCCGTATCATCCCGGATCAACTTCATCGACGCATCCACTGGAGAGCGCTTCTCGTTCGCTCGGAGTGAAGTTGTCTTGGTCCCCATGAAGAACCCGCGCACGGCGCAGGAGACTCTCGTACCGGTCGACGTGCGCCCAGACGGGACAATGGTGCTGATCGAGCACTATCGACCGGTCCTGGAGGTGCTCGGCGATCGCAATCGTGTAATCGACCCGGAAACGCTGGCCATCAAACTGCCGAGGTAGTCGATGCCGGTCAATCATCCCACCAGTCAGGCTCGCACGGCGCAGCAGGCCCGTTCGGCGATTAGTCTGATGCGAAGCGCGTTCACACTAATTGAGCTACTCGTCGTCGTGGCCATCATCGCGCTCCTGATCTCGATACTCCTGCCAAGTCTCGGCCTCGCGCGTGAGCAAGCGCGCACCGTCGTGTGCGGTCAACGCCTTCGCGACTTCGGTACAGGTCTCGGGGCGTACACGGCTGAGAACCGCGACTACATTCCCGGTCTGAACACGTCGGGAGTTGCGGTGCGAGCGCGTAACAACCTCGCAGCGAGCTTCGCGGATGCGTTGTATGACGGTAAGCTTCCCGTCCAATCATACGACTGGATAACTCCGATACTCACTGGTTCGGTGCAGCTTCCGGCTGTGCGCGCCGAACGCTTCAAGACTCTGCTGGACCAGTTTCGCTGCGCGTCCCAGCGCGAGATATCCATCCCGTATCCGCAGAGCTCCGGCGCCGATCGTCCCGACTGGGCCAAGTACACCCCGTACGCGGCCGTGAGTTACCTGATGCCGGCCTACTTCCAGTTCATGGGGCAAGCCCAGCAAGACGCCCAACTCCGTCTGGCTCCCCAGGTGACCGCCAATCCAACCGCGACTGCATGGGTCGTCGCTCGAGCAGCTCGAGCGAATTGGGAAGTGAGGATGGACGACTTTGTGCCCCTCGTGACGCGACTTGGTCCGCCGGCGCGGAAGGTTTTCGCCGCCGATGGTACACGCTACTTGCCGGCGGGGAACATGCCGCTCGATCACGACATGAGCCCGGACCCGGACTCGGTGCGTGGGGTGTTCGGTTCCTTCACCTGCTCAGGTGGATGGTGGTCGGGATCGACAGCGTGGGGGGTAGGCGCAGGGACGACGACCTGGGACGGCGCGACGGTCAACCGCGCGTCGCCGAGCAACGGACGGAACCTGGCGCTCTCGTATCGCCACGGTGGTGCCCAGGCATCGCTGAACGGTGACGCCCGGGCGAACCGGGGCGCCATGAACGCTGTGTTCTTCGACGGGCACGTACAGCGCATGTCGGACCGGGAGTCGCGCGAGATTTACCTGTGGTACCCCTCAGGTGGCCGCGTGCAGACGGCAACGGAGGGAATGACGAACGTTCCGGAAGGGTTCGTCATTCCGTAGCACGGCTTGG
>CAADGM010000105.1 GCA_900696535.1 uncultured Planctomycetota bacterium | reverse complement strand
TGCTGATTTCAGCACGCACCGTGCGCGCCGGCGTTTGATACGCCCGGCGGCGCGGTCGGGCGCTCATTCGTCGACCATCAAGATGCTCCTAATGTACGCGGATTACGTCAGAGTTGTATTAGGGTTCCGTGAATCCTCGTGCTCAAATGCCCGGATCGCCGACCGGGTCCGCGGCGCCCGGCCGGTCCGGACTGCGGACCCGCAGGACGGGCGGCGAGATCGAGACCTGGTGCCCCGGCTCGACGCTGCGCGTGAGGAACACCGAGCCGCCCACCACCGCCCCATTTCCGAGACGCGTGTCGCCGCCCAGAATGATCGCGTTGGCGTAGATCGTGACGTGGTCGCCCACGGTGGGGTGGCGCTTGTGGCCCCGAATCAACCGGCCGCGCTCATCCTTCGGGAAGGAGAGGGCCCCAAGCGTCACGCCCTGGTAGAACTTGACGTGGTTTCCGATATCGGTCGTTTCACCGATAACCACGCCGGTCCCGTGGTCAATGAAGAACGAGCGGCCGATACGGGCTCCGGGGTGGATGTCAATGCCGGTCACGTGGTGAGCGTGCTCGGTCATGATGCGCGGCATGAGCGGGACACCGAGCTGGTAGAGCTCGTGGGCGTAGCGGTAGATGGTGATTGCGAGCAGCCCGGGGTAGGCGAGGATGATCTCGGGAGTGCCGCTCGCCGCCGGGTCGCCGTCGTACGCGGCCTGGACGTCGTCGGCCAGCAGGGCCCGCACGTCGGGGATGCGCTCGATGAACCGCAAGGCCAGTTCACCGGCGTCCGAGTGACACGGCGCCTCGCTCCCGGCTGAGCCACCGGAGCGCTCATGCTCGTGGCAACGGCAATGGTAGACCTGGTCGGCGACGAGGTCGTACAGTCGGGGCACGAGCTCGCCGACGTGGTAGCTGATGTTGTGGCGGGTGAGGTGCTTGCGGCCGATGAAGCCCGGGTAGGTCAGCTCGAGCAGCAGGTCGCAAACCTCGACGATCCGCTCGCGCGAGGGAAGGAACTCGCGGTCGATATTCTGCGTGCGCGGGTCGGACTGGTAGCTTTTGACGATCTGCGCGACGAGGCGCGGCAGGGCCTCGCCCAAGTGGTTCGCGGACATCAGCAGGCTCCCGGCGCCGGACTCGCGCCGTCCTGGCGCGCCTCCAACGCCTGCGAATAGTAGTCGGCAGGATTGTGGCCGAGCTCGCCGGAGGCCGGTTTCGGTGGCAAACCGGACCGCTGAAGCACACGCCTCCGACGGCCGAAGGTTGGGGCGTCAGCCCGCGGGTGGGGCGCCGACCGCGACCGTCCTACCCCGCCCGAAGGTTCTCGACGAACGTCTCCAGCTCGTCGTATTTCTGCATCCGTTCAAGCAGGGTGGTCATGGCCTTGGTCGGCGGCAGGTCGATCAGTTGCCGCCGCATCATCACAACCTTGCGGAGCCACGCCTCGGGCAGCAGCTTCTCCTCCTTGCGCGTGCCCGACTGCTGGAGATCGACCGCCGGCCAGATTCGCAGGTTGGCCATCTCGCGGTTGAGCACCAGCTCCATGTTCCCGGTGCCCTTGAATTCCTGGAAGATGAAGTCGTCCGCCCGGCTGCCCGTGTCGATCAGCGCCGAGGCGATGATGGTGAGCGATCCGCCGCCCTCGACGTTGCGGGCCGAACCAAAGATCTGCTTGGGCTCCTGGAGCGCGCGGATGTCCAGCCCGCCGGTCATCGTCCGCCCGCTGGAGCCGACGAAGTTGTTGAATGCGCGAGCCAGCCGGGTGATCGAGTCGAGCAGCACGACGATGTGCCGTCCGGCCTCGCACAGCCGCCGGGCGCGCTCCACCACCAGCCGGGCCACGCGGATGTGGCTCTTGACGTCCTGGTCGTTGCTCGAGGCAATCACCTCGCCGCGCACGTTGCGGCGCATCTCGGTGACGTCCTCGGGCCGCTCGTCGATCAGCAAAACGATCATGTAGACGTCGGGGTGGTTCGTCGCGATGCCGTGGGCCATCTGCTGGAGCAGGACGGTCTTGCCGGTGCGCGGCGGGGCGACGATCAGGCCGCGCTGCCCCTGCCCGATGGGCGTGAACAGGTCCACGACCCACATGGTCTTCGGACCACCCTTGGTCGAGAAGCGCAGCGGCTCGTGCGGGTCGATCGCGGTCGTGTCATTCAGCGGGGGCGGCGGCTCGTACTTCTCCGCGGCCACGCCATCGATCGTCTCGATGCGCGTGAGCTTCACCCGCCGCTGGCCGTTGCGATCCTGCGTTGCGGTGTGCCCGCGAAGCAACTCCCCGCCGCGCAGGTTAAACTTGCGCACCGCGTCGATGGGGACGAAGGGATCATCGGCCCGCGCGACCAGGTGCCGCGTGAGCGATCGCAAGGCGCCGACGCCTTGCGGATCCAGCTCGAGGACCCCTTCGCACGCCGTCGATGAGGCAGACTCTCCCCGCTTGTCACGGCCGTTCTTGTCGTCTTGGGACATGCAACCACGCTGTCAAAAGGGCCAGCAGCCCACCGTGGCGAACCTCAAACCCTGCCCTGGAAAAAACGCAGGCGGCGCGCATCCGCGCACGGGCCGATCGCCACGCTCGTGAGGGGACGTCCGGGGTCGACTGCGACCCGGAACACGCCCGGAGTGTAGCCTGTCCAGCCGGGCAACTCAACCCCGCCGGACCGTCGATTCGCGCGCGTGGCCCGCGTCCACCGCCCCTACGCAGCATCCGACACAACCGGGTTGCTCAGCACGCCCACGCCCTCGATCTCCACTTCGATGCGGTCGCCGGGGCGGAGAAACACCGGCGGCGTGCGAGCCATGCCGACACCCTCCGGCGTTCCCGTGAGGATCAGCGTTCCCGGCAGCAGCGTGAACGCCTGCGAGAGGTAGCTGACCAGGGCGCGGCACGAGTGCACCATGTCGCTCGTCGAGGCGCTCTGCATGACCTGCCCGTTGAGTCGGCTCCGGACCAGGCACGCGTCCGGGTCCAGCTCGTCAGCGGTCACGACCCACGGCCCCAATGGGCAGAATGTATCGAAACCTTTCGCACGGGCCCACTGCTTGTCGCTTCGCTGGCAGTCGCGGGCGGATACGTCGTTGGCGCACGTGTACCCGAACACGTAGTCGAGCGCTTCGGCTTCACTCACCCGCCGCGCGCGTCGGCCAATTACGATCGCCAGCTCGGCCTCGAAGTCCACCTCGCCCGGCGCCGCCGCGGGAATCACGATCGGCTCATCGGGCGCGGCCAGCGCGGTCGTGGGCTTCATGAAGACCATCGGCTTCTCGGGCAGGGCCGAGCCCGTTTCGGCCGCGTGCGCGCGGTAGTTTCGGCCGATGCAGAAGATGTTGGGCGGCTCGATGGGCGGCAGCAGCCGCGCGATGGACACCTCGGTGTCCGCGAAGCGCGGCTGGTCGAAGAGCGACCCGAGGAGCGGCTGGGCGGCACCGGGGCGCGGGAGGCGGCCGATGCCAACGTGGTTGTCGGGGGTGACGAAACGGACGATCTTCATCGCGACTCCGCAGCATGTGTCCCGAATCCGGGATCGAGAGCAACTGAGGAACAGAGGTCGGGGCGCCGACGAAGGATTCAACCCTTCCCCAACCGCTCATCGGAAGGGACGGGGGTTAGGGGATTCCTTCCAGAACCTATCCCAGAACCCGTGGAGCACCCGCCAGCAGCGGGTGCCTGTCGCTCAGAACCGAGTGGCAGGCCGCAAATCAGGCCGCTCTGTCGTCCGACCTGTGCAACACCCGCTGATAGCGGGTGCTGCACGTCGCGCTCCTCTGAGTTCTGGGAGAGGTTCTAGTAGAACACTGTCACGATCAGGTGCGGGTCCGCGTGCTTACCCTCAACCACGCCGATGCAACTCGTCACGAACTTGATCCGCACGTCCTCGTGCGCGTCCACCCAGTCATTGATTTGGTCGTTCATGTGCGCGAAGGCCGCGTCGGCCAGCTTGCAGTGGAACGTGCGGCAACGCGTGGCCGTATCCGCCGCCGGGTCCAGCGGCCGCTTGAGACGCGCCTCGTGCAGCGAGCCCGCGGTCATTCCCCCCGGGCCGCCGCCGAAGGACTTGATCGCCGTCGGTTTCGTGTCGTACTTCACGCCTCCCACGAGCCCCGGCACCGTACTCGTCTCCTCTTCCGGAACCAGCTCGATCGGATCGCCCAGCGGGTCAGCCGGCCGTTCGGCCTCGCCGCCGGTGGCGCTGCCCCCCTTCTGCTCGCGCAGGCAGTGAACGCAGAGGAGCTGACCCTGCCAGTGATCCGCCAGGCCCCGCGCGATGTGCTCCGGGTAGATCGACGCCCCGCACGCCGCGCATGTTTCGACTTGTTCGACGCTGTCCGACATGGTGCCTGCCTCCTGCATGGGCGGCGTTCCGGGCGGCCATCCACTGGCCCCGGTGCAGAGACACGCAGACATGTTCGGCTCGCGATCGAGCCGCCGGGCGCTGACGGGCGCGCCGCGTGCCCCCTGGCTGGAACGCCGAACCCCATGCTAGCTTGCGGCGGCCGCCCGATGCAACCGCACCGATGGCGCGCGGGCTTGGATCGTCCGCGGGGTGAGATGCTATCGAAACGCACCCCCGCCCTGCCTTAGGATACGCTCAGCTCCCCAGGTGGCGCTGTATGGGCCCGGGCCTTCAAGCCGCAATTGTAAGTTCACGCGCCGTCGCCGCGCGCGGCTGGGAAGTCGTGCTCGCGCTGGCCGTGGCTGTCGGCGGGCGCTGGCTTGTCCTCGGATGCGCGTGCGCCGGGGTTGTGCTGGCTGGAGGCGCCTGGGCACTGCTCGCGCGGTCCGCTCCGGGACCGTCCGATAGCGCCGCGACGAACAGTCAGCCGCCAGCCTACGTGATCGTCTGCGCGCACTGCGGCCACCGCGCTCCCGCCACGCCGGCAGCCAGGCCGCGCGAGCGCCAGGGCGTGCTTCGTTGCCCGGTCTGTGATCGGGCCACGGCGGCGCTGTACCGGCACGGGAGCCAGTCGGTTCCGCCCGGCGGCTGGTCCTCCGGCTCGCCCGGCAAATCGCGCGCAGGCGACGCAGCAGGCAACCCTGATGCCGCGGGGGGCAGCCCGTGACCCGGCCACGACACCGCCTCGCCTTCACACTCCTCGAGCTGATGCTCGTCGTCACGATGATCGTGCTGCTGGCCGCGCTCCTGCTGCCCAGCCTCGAAGGTGGCCGCGAGCAGGCACGCCGGGCGTACTGCCTGGCCAATCTGCGCAGCATCGGCATGGCGGCCGCGTCATACGCGACCGAGGACCGTCACGAGCTCCTCATCCCCATTCACCAGACGATGATCACGTACCGCCCGACGAGCGAGTACTGGCTCTGGCGGACGGCAATGTGGTTCTCCTTTGGCGGCAACTCGGGCACGAAGCCCTTCCGCACTGACCACGAGCCGCGGCTGCTCGGCGACGGCACGGAGTGGGCCGCGGAGACGCGCCCGCTGAACCGACATCTCTTCGGCTCGGTCACGGCCGGCTCGCGCGAGCTCAGGCTCTTCCGCTGTCCATCGGACCGCGGTTATCCCGACCACGCGGACATCGATGACGCACCCCGGGAGAACGCGGAGCAGTCCTGCTTCGAGACGCTCGGAAGCAGCTACCGCGCAAGCCTCTTCGGCATCTTCCCGCTGCGCGGAAGCGATTACGACGGCGCGTTCGCGGTCGGGCCGTGGGGACACCGGCTCTCGACGATCACCGACCCTGCCCGCGTGGCGGCCTTCGGCGAGCCGACCTTCTTCAACATGATCGGCCGGGACGATGTCGGCGGACCCAACCCCGACGCGGTCCTCACGACTGGCTGGCACAAGCGCTTCATGACGGACAACCTCGCGCTGTGCGACGGCTCGGCCCGCCCGACCCGGGCCAGCGGGCACCGAACCGTCGATCCTGAGGTGGCCCAAGCGAAGATGGAAGTCGGCCCCAATTGGGACCTCCTTTCGCGCGGACCCACGTGGCGCTTCGACCTCTGGCCCACGCCCGGCGCCCGAATCTGGTCCGCCAGCTCCGACGATCAACTCTGGAACCCCGGCTACACCGCGCACCCGGACGAACGCTGGAAATACTGGCCGTTCGTCAATGCACAGGACAACCTGCGCTCGCACTGACGACCCCCGGGCGATGGCTCGTCCGTGCGCTGCATAGAATGCGGTGTTCGGTTCGGACTACCTCCCAGGAGATTCGAAATGAGGTCGGCCTCCAGCGACGCTCTCCGTCACTCGCTACTCTGCCTGGCCTGCATCGCGGGCATCACCGCCGTGGCCTCGGCGAGCGGTACCAACTCGATCACGTACCAGGGGCTACTCAGGAGCGACGGTGCGCCGGTGACGGGCACGTACGACATGCGGTTCACCCTCTACAACGCGACCGGCGGCGCGTTCCCACCTGTACTCTGCCTCGACAACGTGAGCGTCGTCGACGGCCTGTTCACTGTCGAACTGGACTTCGGCCCGGGCGCGTTCGCCAGCGAGGGGGCTCCGCGGCACTTGCAGATCGACGTCCGCCCCGACGACGTTATCGGCAATTGCAGCACCGGCGCCTTCACCGCGCTCTCCCCGCGACAGCGCCTCGCGGCCGCGCCGTTCGCCCTTCAGACGCGCGGACTGACCACGAACGCCGCCGGAAACGTCGGCGTCGGCGGCAGCGCCGGCGACCGCACACTGCGCGTCTGGGGCGGGCTGGAGGTGCTCGACGTGGACGAGCCCCTGCAAGGCGTCCGCATCGCCACGAATCGCTTCACGCTCCTCGACAGCGCCGAGAGCGAGGTCTTCGAGTACGACGACATCAGCGGCCGCCACCAGTTCATGGCCGGCGGCGCGACTGTGATGGCGGTGTACCCCTCGGGAGATATGGCGGTGGGCGGTGGCGGTCAGCCGGAAGGCCGGCTTCACCTCTTCCGAGCGTTTGACCGCGTGTCCCAGGTGTTCGCGACGATGCGGAACAACCTGCCGCCTTCGCCCGCCACCGCCGAGCGATCCCCGCAGTCGGTGATCGTGTTGAACACCGGCGGCGGCGCGTGGACCAACGCGGCCACCGGCCCGCTCGCCGACGACGGCGTGCGAGCCTCGGCCCCCTTCGCCCCCAACCCGGACGGTGTTCCCGACGAGTTTTACACACGCACCCTCCGCCTCTCCAACTTCAACTTCGACCTGCCGCCCGGTAGCGTGATCACTGGCATCACTGTGACCGTCGATGGCTACGCCAGCGTGAGTTGCTCGCTCGTTGGCGGCGGATCCGAGCTGGCGGCGCGCAGCCGGGCCTACGCGCTCCTGCGCAGCGGCTCGGTCACGTCGTCGAGCCGCGACGCCGCCATGTGCGTCGGCGGGTCGGACCAGGCCACCACCCTTGGCGTCAGCACAAACGACGTGTGGGGCGTCGGGCAGTGGACGGCGGCTCTGATCAACAGCCCCGACTTCGCAGTCGATCTGACCATCCGCGGGCTGTGCACCAAGACGGTCTGCTTCTACCCGCTGCCGAGCGGCTGCCTTTCGTCCGGGACGGTGAGCTGCGGCGACTGCTTCAACAACGGAACCGCGTTCGTCGATCACGTGTTCGTCACGGTGCACTACTCGGCCTCCCCGGTTGGCAGCGTGCCGGTGGCCTGGTCGATCGGGATTCCGGAGCAATCCGGCGCGTTCGCAGTCGCGCCCGGCGTGTCCCTCGAGAGTCCCAAGCTCGTGGTTGACGACCAGGGTCGTGTGGGGCTGGGCTCCGCGAGCCCGCGAAATCGCCTCGAGCTGTTCGACACCGGCCCACTGAACAACGCCGCCCAGCTCCGGCTCAGCAACGCCTCCGCTGCCAATGGCCGCTTCGGCGCGCTGCGAATCTCAGACGGCGGGTTCGTGGAGATCGCCTCCGCCTCGATCGAGTCCGCGCCATTCACTTTTTGCGCGCGCCTCGCCACCAACGGAACATGGTCAAGCACGTCCGACGCGCGCCTCAAGCGCGAGATTCACGCGGCCCACGGCCACCTGGATGCCGTCCTTGGCCTGCGCCCCGTCCGCTTCCACTGGACCACGACCGGCGAGACCGATGTGGGTCTGCTCGCCCAGGAGGTTCGGCCCCTCTTGCCACACCTCGTCACCGGCGACGAGTCCACTGGCTATCTGTCCATCGACTACGCCCGCCTGTCGGTGACCGCGGTCGGCGCCATCCAGGAACAGCAGGCCCAGATCGAGTCGCTGCAAGCGGAGATTCGGGAGCTGCGTGCCGCGCTGAAACGCCTCGAGGCTGAGCTGGTCGCGCCAGCGGCGCGAGCTCCCTGAGCCGTTGCCGACCGCACCGATGATTCGGCTAATCCGGCGCTCGGCGCGCAGGGCGGCTGATGCCCGTTTTGATGGCCGCGTCGGACTGGGGGGACGAGAAAGTCGCGCCCAGCGCTTGACAGATATTACAGTCGCTTGATATATCAATCGTGCGTCCGAACGCCGTCGGGACTCACGGCAAGACGACCTTATCGGAAGCGATCCGCTCCCATGAGCACGCGAACAACGGGACCCTGGCTCAAGCGCATCGGGCTGGCGGGATTCCTGTTTTTTCTCGGGAAAGGATTGCTCTGGCTGACCGTGCCAGCGTTGCTCGTCGTCTACCGAGGCTGCGCCGCCGAGTGAACCATCCGTCAGGAGTCGACTGCATGAGCAACTTGGGAGCTGCCGCGTGCGTCATGGCACGCCGGCGCGACGAAACGACCGAACACCATCAGCGTGCGGAAAGCCGCCCGTTCGAGCGTGCGCTGCTGGGCGGCACATTGCCGCGGGCGTTGTACGTCGAATTGCTGGCGCAGCGCTACCTGGTTCACCGCGTGCTGGAGCGCGCGGCGCGCGACCTTCGCGACGCGCATCCGGTCCTCGTGGACATCCTCCGTGACGAGTTGTTCCAGGAGGCAAACCTCGTCGCCGACCTGGAGCACTTCGGCATTGACCAGGACGCGATCGTAGCGACACGCGCGACCCGCGCCCTGATCGAGGAGATCGAGCGGCTGGCCGATCAACGTCCGCTGGCCCTGCTCGGCGTGTACTACGTGTTCGAGGGCAGCAAGAACGGCGCCCGCTACGTCGCCCGCTCGGTCGCCAACGCCTACGGGCTCCCCCCCGGGTCAGGGCTGCGTTACCTAGACCCGCACGGCGAGCAGCAGCGCGCCCTGTGGCTCGACTTCAAGCAGCGCATGGACGACTGCGCGTTCTCGACCGCCGACCAGGACGCGATGGTTGCCGCCGCCCGGCTCACGTTCGACTGCGTCGGCGAGTTGGATGACGAACTCTGGGCGAAGGTGCCGGCCGCGTGCACTTCGCCGCCTACGGCGTAGTTGCGACGAGTACGACCCCGGAAAGGCCGCCGAGCTCGACACCCGAGGGCGAAACCGAGACCTGGCCCGTTTGCCAGTATACCCTTATGCTGGTTTCGATCGGCACCCGCGCGGGCTGATCGGACAGGTTCAGCAGCGCGAGCGCGACCTGCTCCCCGCTGCGGCGCTCGATGCGCAGGACACCGGGCGCCGCGTCGACCAGTGCCGCCCGCGCGTCGCCCCGGCGCAGCGGCTCCAGCTCCCGCCGCAGCGCCGACAGCTCCCGGTAGAACTTGCGAAATTCGTGCGGGTCGCGGCCGTAGTCGACCGGCACGCGCTCGAACAGGTGCAGAACCTCGGGGGCAGCGACCTCCTGCCCGTTGTAGATCAGCGGCACGCCCGGCAAGACATAGGTCAGAAGCGCCGCCAGCCGCTTGCCCTGCACGCCGTATCGCTTGATCGCCGGCTCCACCCACGCGTTCTTGTCGTGGTTGTCGATGAAACGCATTCGCAGGCTGCCGCGCGGAAAGTCGAGCGACTCGAGGGCGAGCACATCCACCAGCGCGGCCGGCGACACCTTGCCGGCGGCCAGCGACTCGAGCGCGTCGTACGTTGCCCAGTCGTAGGTCAGGTCGAAGCTGGCCAGATGCTGGGCGGGGTTGTCGTCTTCGGCCAGCATGAGCACCGGCCGGGCCGCGTCCAGCTTGGGCCGCACCGTCTCCCAGAAGTCCAGCGGCACCATGCCTGCCACGTCGCAGCGAAAGCCGTCGATGCCCACGTCACGCACCCAGAACAGCAGCATGTCCGCCATCCAGCGGCGCAGCGCCGGCTGGCGAAAGTCGAGTGGGGCCACGTCGCTCCAGTCCGGCACGGGGCTGACCATCCGGCCGGCGGCGTCGTGCGTATACCAGTCCGGGTGCGCGCGGACCAGCGGGTTGTCCCAGGCCGTGTGGTTGGCGACCAGGTCGATGATCACGCGCAAGTCGCGGGCATGTGCCGCCGCCAGGAGCGACTTGAAGTCGTCCAGCGTGCCGAACTCCGGGTTGACGGCGTGATAGTCCCGCACCGAGTACGGGCTGCCGAGCGTGCCCTTGCGGTGCTTCTCGCCGACGGGGTGGATCGGCAGAAGCCAGACGATCGTGGCCCCGAGGTCGCGGATCTCGTCGAGGCGCGCTTCGAGCCCGCGCAGCGTTCCCTCGCGCGAAGCCGAACGCAGGTACGCGCAGTAGATGACCGCGTCGCGGACCCACTCCGGCGAGCGGCGCGCCGCCTTGCCCGCGTGCTCGCCCACCAGGAGCTCGTCGAGCTCGCCAACCGAGCCGACCAGCACGGGCCGCGTGATGCCGCCGGCCCCGCCCGTGTCCCGCACGCGCACGCGCAGCGCGTTCGAGCCGGAGCGGACGACCTCGTCGATGAACGCGGCGTAGCGTTGCCCAAGGCGGCGTCCCGGCGGCACCGCGGTACCGTTGATCCACACGCTGGCCTCGTCGTCCACACCCAGCAGGGCCAGCGCCCGCCGGCGGTCCGGATGCGGCGGCGGCGGCACGAACTCGCACGCGTACCAGGCCACGCCGTCGTGCTCGCGGAAGCCCTGATCCTCCCAGTGGCCGGGCACTCGGATCGGCGTCCACTCGCCGTCGATGGGCCGGGCGTACCACTTCTCGGCCACGCCGACGTCATCGCGATCGAGGCGGAAGACCCAGTTCGTCTCGAGCGGTTGCTTCATCGCTGGCACGACGGATTCCTGCGGCTGCGTGCTTTGCGCAGCGGCCAATCCCACCAGGCAGATGCCCAGGACGACCAGACCAACCCGCCACCGCCGAGCGTCGTTCGTCATGCGGG
>CAADGM010000104.1 GCA_900696535.1 uncultured Planctomycetota bacterium | reverse complement strand
GGGGCGTCGATCCGCGTTCGGCGGGTCAACTTCGTGCCGGGCAGCCCGTCCAACTTCACGCTGACCGAGCAGGGTTTCGTCAGCATCCCGGCCTACGCCGAGCCCCAGCCGGCGCCGGCCCTGGGCAGCGGCACAAACGTCGACACGGTGGGCAGCCGGCTGATGATGGCGGTCTTCCGCAACAACTCGATCTTCACGGCCCACACCGTCCAGGTCAGCGGGCGGGCAGCCTGCCGCTGGTACCAGCTTAATCCTCTGACCATGTCGCTGGTGCAGTCCGGAACGGTGTCGGATAGCTCGCTGCACTACTACTTCCCGTCGATCATGGTTAACCAGTACGGGCACCTGGTGATGGGCTTCTCCGGGTCGGACGCGAACAACTACATCGGTGCGTACTACACCGGCCGCATCGCCACCGACCCGCCCGGTGAGATGGCCGCGCCGGTGCGCTACCGCGCCGGGGCCGCGCCGAGCAACTTCATGGACAGCGTCGGTCGCAACCGCTGGGGCGACTACAGCCTGACCACCCTCGATCCCAGCAACCAGACCGACATGTGGACGATCCAGGCCTACGCCCACGCGGCGAGCACCTGGGGCACCACCTTCGCCAAGCTCACCGTGGGCGGCGACTGCAACGGCAACGGCATCCCCGACTTCCAGGACATCATTAACGGGACCAGCCTCGACTGTAACAGCAACGGCGTGCCAGACGAGTGCGACCTGACGCTCGGGCTTTCCGGCGACTGCAACAACAACAACATCCCCGACGAGTGCGACATCCTCACGGGAATCGAGATCGACTGTAACGGCAACCTCGTCCCCGATGCCTGCGAGCTGCTCGCCGGCGCTCCCGACTGCAACCTCAACAACATCCCGGACGACTGCGATATCGCCACCGGCTTCGATCCGGACTGCAACTTCAATGCGGTCCCGGATTCCTGTGACATCGCCGCCGGGACCGTACTGGACTGCAACAACAATGGCGTGCCGGACTCGTGCGACGTCGCCTCCGGGGCGGTCCCGGACTGCAATAACAACGGCATCCCGGACAGTTGCGACCTCGCGCTGACCGCGTTCAGCGTGGACTGTAACAACAACGGCATCCCCGACGAGTGCGACGTCGCGGGCGGCGTCGCGATCGACTGCGACTCAAACCGCATCCCCGACTCGTGCCAGCTCAACCCGGCGAACAAGGGCCTCGCCGGGGCGTACCATGCCCAGCCCAATCTGGCTGGAACGCCGAAGGGACGCATCGACTCGCAGGTCGACTTCGACTTCGGCACCGGCCCCGCCTGGCCGGGCACGACCGCGGACAACTTCAGCATCCGCTGGACCGGCTACCTCCAGGCCGCTGGCTTCACCGGCACCTACCAGTTCCACACGCTTGCTCGCGGCGGCGTGCGGCTGTGGGTCGACAACCAGCTCATCATCAACCAGCCGGGCAACACCGCGCTGACCGAGTTCACCGGCTCGCTTTCGCTCCAGTCCGGACAGGTCTATGCGATCAGCCTGGACTACCTCTCGGGCACCGGCGCCGCACAGGTCCGTCTGTCCTGGACGCCGCCGGGACAGGCGAAGGCCGTCATTCCCAGCGCGAACCTCATGCCGGGGCGTGACTGCAACGGCAATGGCAATCTCGACACCTGCGACTTCCTCGGGTGGTTTATCGACGAATCGCCGAACTACTCGCCGCTGGCCTTCGGCACGGTGCACACGCATACCATCGTGGCGCCGCCCAACGCCGTCGGCGACGTAACCCTGACCTTCACCGCCTTCGGCGACCTGAACACCGACAGCGAGTTCGTCACCGCGCTGCTCAACGGCACGCAGGTGGGCGGGAATCTGTTCATCCCCGGCTTCGACTGCGCCATCTCGACCAGCGTCGTGACGCTCTCGGGTGCGACCTACAACGCGCTCAAGGCCGGAGGTGACGTGGTCTACACCCTCACGCCCTCCAGCGGCGTCAGCGGCACCCAGTGCGGCGGCAACCCGGCTGCCACCTACGTCCGCGTCCGCACGGCGTACCTGCGCATTCTCAGCCAGGACCAGAACAACAACCTGATCCCGGACGAGTGCGAGACGCCGGCGGGCTGCCCGGGCGACATGAACTGCGACGGCTCGGTCGACTTCGACGACATCGACCTGTTCGTCGAGGCGCTCGGCTATGCCGGCGGCGCCGGATGGCCGTACCCGAACTGCCCCTGGAGCAACGGCGACTGCAACGGTGACAACGACGTGACGTTCGACGACATCGACGCGTTCGTCGCGCTCATCGGCTCGAGCTGCCCGTAGCCGCGGCGGGCGGCTCCAGCGGGATCCAGATCGTGAATCGCGTCCCGTGCTCGGGCCGCGAGTGCACATCGATCTTGCCGCCGTGTGCCGCCAGGACGTGCCGGACGATTGCCAGGCCCAGGCCCGTGCCGCGCTGCTGGCGGACGCGGGCGTCGTCGGCCCGGAAGAACGTCTGCCCAAGCCGGTTCAGCTCGGCCCGCGACATCCCGATGCCACGGTCCTCGACCTCGATGAGGACCGTGTGACCCTCGCAGCCCACGCTCAGCCGCACGTACTTCCCGCTCCCGCCGTAGCGATGCGCGTTCTGGAGCAGGTTCACCAGGACCTGCTGCAGCGCGGCGGCGTCGGCCTTCATGGTGGGCAGGTGCGGTTGGATCTCGAGGCGGGCCTCGAAGCCTTCCTTGGCGAACTGCGGCTCGAAGAGCGCCCACGCCCGGCGGGCCACCTGCTCGATGTCGCAGGGGCCGAACTCGAAGTGCTTGCGGCCCGACTCGATGCGCCCGATGTCGAGGATGTTGTCGAGCAGGGCGGTGAGGCGCTCCGTCTCGCGCGAGATGGTCTCGTGGTAGCGGCGCAGGCGCTCGGCGTCGCTGACGCGTCCCTCGGTGAGCGTCTCTGCCAGAAGGCGTATGAGGGCCAGCGGGGTCTTGAGCTCGTGGCTCATGTCGGCCACGAAGCGCCGCTGGAGCGTGACCAGCTCGCGTTGCCGGGCGATGGCGCGCAGCATCAGCCAGATGACGAGGCCCCACGCGCCCACGCTGCCCAGCGCGGTGCCCAGCACGATCTGGAGTCGCTGACGGCCGTGCGCATCGAGCGCCGCGAGGGCCGCGTCGCTTGGCACCAGCACCGCGTCGCCCAGGGCGGGACCGAGCTCGGCCAGGGCCGGGCCGGCGACCGGAGCGTCGAGCGTCGCGACGCGCCAGCGCGTGTCGCGGCCGGGGCTGGCCGTGTAGCGCGCCAGCAGCTCGCGTGTCGGGGCCGCCAACCCCAGTACCGCGCGGCTCGCCGGTGCGCCGCGCAAGACCAGCAGTCCCCACTCGCCCCGCTCACTCCGTACCGCTCGCAACTCGATCTCGACACCCGTGCCCAGCGCCGCGGCCCGCTCGCGCGCCGCCGGCCCAAGCGCCGAGAGCAGGAACGTGCGGCGCTCGACGCGATCCCGCAGCCGCGCGACCAGTGTCTTGAGCGGGTCCTGTCCGGGCAGTGCCACCGCGGCGACGAAGCGCTCGAGTGGCTCCAGCTCCGCCGGGCCCAGTCGGCCGGGGTGCTCGCCGAGCAGCGCCGTCAGCAGCTCACCGAGCACCTCCGAGGCCCGCTGGAAGTCCTTCGCCTTCAGCAGGTCCTCGATGCGAGCCAGCTCGGTCTGGAGTGCCGAGCGGGCCACGTCGGGCGTGGAGCGCAGCACCTGGGCCGCGTCCGCGATGATCCGGGCCGCGACCGCTGGGTAGCCGCCGCGCTCCTCCCGCAGCGCGCTGGCCAGCAGCGCGGTGACGCGTGCGAGTGGGTCGGCCCCGCCGGTGAGACGTTGCAGGTAGCCGCGCGGCGGGGTGGCCGCGTTGGGGTCGCCTTCCTCGGCGGCGTCCGACCCGCCTAGTCGGGATCGCGGCTGCGGGCGCGGCTCGAACGGAGTGAGCGGGAACGACTGGACCCGGTCGGCATCACCGGCGACGACGGCGAGCGTCCAGATGCGCTGCGAGGCGACCCAGAGATCGAGCCCGCCGGCGTCCTGGGCCTGCCAGAGGCGGTCGAGCACATCGCACGCCGTCTGTGCGTCGGCCATCAGGGCCGAGCGGCACTGGTCCGCGGCGGCCCGCGCCGTGCTGCGCAAGTCGGCCCACTCCCGCGCCTGGAGCGCCTCGCCCTGCTGGTACACCGACCATACCGTCAGTCCGGTCAGTGCCAGGCTGATGAGCACGACGCCCGCGACTAGCGTGACTTCGCTGTGGCGGCGCATCGCGGCTACTCCGGCCCCGTGGGCGGCGCGTCGGTCAAGGTCGGCGGCGCGACGGGCGACGCCGTTAGGGGCACGCCGTCCGCGAGGGCATCGACCCAGCGCGCAACCTGCGGGAGCCACTCGGCGCGCAGCGCGTCCAGTGTCGGCGTCAGGTCAATCGGCTGCGGGGGCTCGAAGACGATCGGCACGTCGCGGCCCAGCACGCGTGCGGTCAGGATGACGCGCTCGCCGTCGCCGTGCGTGCCGAAGATCGACAGCACCTCATCGCGCACCTCGATCCGCACGCCGAGCTGCGTGTATTCGATCCGCTCGGGGAGCACGGGCGGCAAGGCGAAGCCCAGCGTTCGGCGCACGATCTCGTCGAGCAGGCTCCGCTCGATCGTGCCCGGTGCGTCGCCGTCCGGGGCGACCTCGGCGCGGGCCTCGAGCGAGATCAGCCGATTGTCGGCGACGGTCAGGTCACGGAGGTTCAGACGGGCGCTTCCGGTCACGCTGCCCCAGCCGAGTATCGCGGATGCCGCGGAGAGCGACAGCGCCTCGCACCGGCCCGCGAGCGACAGGCGGACGATGCCGGCGGGTGCGAGTTCGGCGGTGGCGACATCGAGATCGATCTTCCCGCCGAGGTTGGGCAGGCCGACGGTGGCCAGGAGAGGCCCGAGTGCGACGTCGGACATTCGCCCGTGCAGGCGCAGGCGCTCCAGCCGCCGGTCGCGCAGAGCGAGTTCCTCGACCGTGAGCCGCGTGCCGGTCCCGGTCCAGGGGGGATCGAGAAGTCCGGAAGTGAGCTCGTCCAGGTGGACGTCGGTGAGCTCGCCAGTCACCAGCGTTCGCCGCCCGCCATCGTCTTCGTGGTACTCGACGCGCCCCGTGAAACGACCGTGCCGCGTGGGCAGTCCGGTGAACTGGTCGAGCCGAAAGATGGTGAGCGGCAGCGGCGGCACGTCCAGCTCGACGGTGTCGAGGCGCGTCGCCCCGCCGATCTGCGAGAAACTGGCCCGCAGCTCGACGGGCGTCTCAACGGAGAAGCCGTTGAAGCTGTGGCATTGCACAACGCCGCTTCCGTGGCCGTGCGCGTCGAACTCGATGTATCCGCTGGCATCGTCGAGTGTGGCTCGGAAGCGCGCGTGGTCGATCGTGAGGCGGATGCCACGGAGCACGACGCGCCGCGGACCTCCGGTCTGGAACCCGGGACGAAGCCCGGATTCGAGCACGGTGCGGTAGTCACTGGCAAGCCACGTGCGAGACGAGAGCTCCGACTGGCCGCCGAGGAGGTTGACCTCGTACGCGTCGGGGTCGTCCGGCGTGGGGCTGCTCCGCACGAGCGCCCGGTCAATCGCCGCCGCCAGCCCGCGCCGCCCTGGCAGGTACACCCGCACGTCGCGAAACTCGCGCGCCGTCCGCGACTTTGGCAGGATGCGGCCGATCTCCGCCGGCAGGCCGAGCTGCTCCGAGAGCATCGCCGCGCAAGATTGGCGATAGCCCGCGCTGCGCAAGTACCACGCATAGCCGCCCGTGATCAGCAGGGAGCCGAACACGACCAGGCCCAGCAGCGTGACCGCGAACGTGCGGGCGGGGTGCATGACTTGGCATCTTATACGGACCTCACGGCGCGCGGGGTGCACGCACGCGGCCTGGTGTGTGCCGCGCGCCGCCGGACTGGCCACGAGCGGCACGCTGTCGATCCGCGTGTCGCCGCCCGCGGCGCCCGCGGGTCGCGTGGCGCGGCGGCGCGCATTCAAGGCGTGCTGCGCACTGCTCCGATTTTATGGGCAAGCCGGCGCGCGGTGCCGCGCTGCCCATGCGCGAGTGTCGGGCTCGAGCCGGCAGGAGATCGCCGATGCTGCTGCGCACGCTGGTCGTGTTCGCCGTCCTGGTGGCCGGTTGCGAGGGGCCCGGGCCGCGGCTTAATGCGCCGCCCCACGGTCAGACCGAGGAGGTCAGCAACCTGCGCGACACGTACGACTTCATGACGGACAACGCGCTGCTGGCGGACATGTCGGTCAGCGACTGTCACTTCCTGCCGCACCGCGCGCGGCTCTCCTCGCTGGGCGAGGAGCGCCTGACGCGGCTGGCGGCGCTCATGGAGATGTACGGGGGCGCGATCCGCTTCAGCAGCGCCGAGTCCGACCCGAAGCTCGTCACGGCTCGCACGCAGACCATCACCGACTATCTCCGCGGACTCGGTGTTGACGTGACAGCCGAGACGGTGACGAACGAACTCCGCGGCGGGCGCGGCATGGAAGCCTCGCAGGCCATCGCGATCCGTGCCAACGAGGGCGTGTACAAGCCGAAGCGGGACGCGCGGGCCGGCGCTGCGCCGGCCGGCATGACCACGGGCTCGGGGGCGGCGACGGGTGGCGGCAAGTGAGTCTTCCGAGGGAGGCGCGCGTGTACCTCAACCAGCGCCTCGCGTGTTTCGTCGTTCTGAGCGGCCTGGGTGTCCTGTTCGGGTTGGCCGGATGTGAGACGCCGCCCAAGGAGCAGGCCGGTCCAGGGCAGGTCCCGCAACTGGCTACGGCGGAGACGCCCCGCATCAACGCGGCCACCTACTTCGCTCACGGGCAACTGCTGGAGCGCCGCGGGGAATACGAGCGGGCGGCCGAGCAGTACCGCCGCGCGCTGGAGCTGACCCCGGACCTCGTGGCGGCCCGCAGCCGACTGGGCGTCACGCTGAACAAGCTCGGCGACCACCGGGCGGCATCGAACGCGTTCCGCACGGCGCTCGAGAGCGACCCGCAGGCGGCCTACCTGCTCAACAACCTCGGTTTCAGCCTCTACCTGGAAGAGAAGTTCGACGAGGCCGAGCCGGTCCTGGCGCGGGCCGTCGAGCTGCAACCCGAGTTCCGTCGCGCGTGGATGAACTACGGGCTCGTGCTGGCGCGGTTGGGCAAGGATGCCGAGGCGTTGTCCGCCTTCGAGACGGCCTCGAACCGGGCTGACGCGCTGTACAACCTGGGCGTGATCCAGGCCGAGGCGGCGCGGTACGTGGAGGCCGCCGCCTCGTTCGAAGCGGCCCTGGCCGAGCAACCGGACCTCGAGGCGGCGCGCGATCAGCTCCGTTATGTCGCCCGGCTTGCTGCCGATGCGGCGGGCGGGCTGGCCGCCGCCTCATCGGACCAGGTCGTCCCCGCGGCGCGTCTGGACGACGAACCGCCGGCGGCGATGGATGGATTGGCCGATGTGCCGACGACCACCGACCTGGGCGCGGGCGCGACAACTACAATTGCTGCGAGCGCGCCGACAACGGTTACGTCGTCGGAGCGCGCAGTCGCGTCGGACGGCACGGTCGAACCCGCGCTCGCGAGCGCGACGCGCGACCCCGGCGCGGCGGGCGACTCGACCACCGGGAGCCAGGGCGTCAGCAGCGTGACGCCGGATCCGGTCAGCGTGACTGCTTCGGAGGCGATCGAGGATCTTCCGTCGACAGTCGTGACGAAGTTCGACTCGCCGTCGCCACCTGCGCCGCCTGCCGCGCCGACGCCCGCGCCCGCGCGCACACTGACGCGCTTGCCCACCCCGCCGCTGTTTGACGACGTGCCGCCGTTCCCCGGTGAGCAGGTCACGCGGTAGGCGGTGCTTGGACGCACTTCGCCGGGGGGGGAATCCGACGCATGGGCGGGGCCCTCGTCAGCGTGACTCTACGCGGGCAGAATACGCTAAATGCACGCCCCGCGGGCGCGCGGCCGAAGCGGAGTCGTCGATGCCGAAGCGATCACAGGGGACGGAGAGCGTCGAGCTCAGCCCGGTGCAGGTGCTCTGCGCGGCGCCGCGCGGCGTGCCGCTGAGTTTGAAGCTGGTTCTGCTCCTGGGCGGCGTGGGCCAGTTTGGCTGGCTGATGCTGCTGATCGGCACTGCGTTTAGCGCTGCGTTCGTCCCGATGATCGACTGGTCGTCGGTGACCTTTCGCGGCCGGGTCGAGTCGACCAGCGGCCGGGTGGTGACCATCGAGGATACGGGGGCGTCCGTGGGCGGGAGCGAGAACCAGCGCGGCACGCCCATCTTCGCGTACACGTTCGAGTATCGCGACGCGGCGGGGCAGCTTCGCCGGGCGCGCAGCTACCGCACGGGCCGCGGCTGCGAGCAGGAAGGCGATAGCGTCAACGTCCAGTACTTGGCCGCATCGCCGCACCGCGCGCGGATTGCCGGCCAGCGCCTGGGGCACTTCCCCCCGTGGGTTCTCATCATCCTGATCTTCCCGGCGGTGGGGATGGTGATGGCGGGCGCGCGGTTGCGAAGCGGCCGGCGCTGGATTCACCTGCTCCGCGAGGGCGCGCTGGCCACCGGGCACCTGGTCCAGAAGCGGCCGCTCAACTACGAGGTGAACAAGAAGGCGGCCTGGGCGCTGACGTTCGAGTACACCGCCGGCGACGGCCAGACGTACCAGTACACCGCGCACACGACCGAGCCGGACCGGCTGGAGGACGAGGACACCGAGCCGCTGCTCTACGAGCCCTACGAGCCCGCGCGGGCCGTCATGCTGGACGAGTTGCCGCGCGGCGTCGAGACGGATGCCGACGGGTACTTCAAGGCCGTCGGGCTTCGGGGCTGGAAGCTGGCCATCGTCCCCGCGATCGTCGGGGCGGAAGTGCTGGTGGTGGCGGCGCTCATGCTGCGGTGAGAGAAGCGGGGGGTAATCACGTAGTAGAATGTGCCGGAGTGCGACGTGGGCGCCGCTGCTGACGCGTCGCGGCACGGTGACGCACGCAGTGTCCGGGCTGGTCGGACGGCGTTGACGCCGGCGCCCGGCAGGCGCCTGCGGTCTATGTGGTTCCTCGACGCGCTTGGGAGGTGTGCTCGTGGGCAGCGAGGGTGGGCGAGGCCGGCGGACGTGGTGGGGCCGGGTGGTGGGGATTGGCCTGGCGACGGTGCTCATCGCCGCGGTCGCGGCGCACGTGTGGTACAGCATTCACCTGGAGCCGGCACTGCCGATGAGCGACCTGGGGGCTCGGCTGGCGATGCGCCTGCCCCAACTCGAGAACGATCGCTCCGCCGAGGTCGCGCCCATCCTGTCCGCGTTATCGACGGCTGGGACGTACACACTGCCCGAGGCGCCGGCGGGGTATCGCTGGACCTATGCCGCCGGCCCCTCCCGGGGGCGCGCGATATCCGGCCGCGGGGATCTGGGACCCGGGGACGCGTTGCTCGGCCCCTGGGAGCCGGAGTTGCGTCAGCACCTCGCGGCCGTCATCGCGTACCTGGAGAGTCCGGACGTGAAGGCACACATCGACGCGCTGGTCGAGTTGAGCGCGGCCGACTGGCGGCTCGATCCGTGGGGCGTGCTGGGCCCGCGAGTGCCCTCCGTGGGGACGCTGTGGAGGGCCACACCGGTGCTTCTGGCTCGAGCGCGGTACGAGCACGCGCAGCGCGGCGACGCGGCGGCAGCATGGTGCGCCCTCCGTGCGGTGCTGGCGATGCGAGAGCATCTTCCGATCGGAAGCTTCCGCGCGCTCGGCCCGCTCTTGTTCTCCGAGGAGCACGCGCTACGCGAACTCGGGCACATGCTTCGCGAAGTGCCCCTCCCGGCCGCCGTGGCCGACGAGATCGCACGCTACCTCGACGGCCGCCCGTCGGCCGAGCAGACCTGGATGCAGGCCGTGCAGGGCGAGCTCAACCTGGCGGAGGCGCTACTGAACGCGGGATTCACGTGCGAGCCCGATGGCGACGGCGTTCTGGTGCCGGGTGCGCAGCTCCACGGAGTTGGGCGGTTCAAGTCCCCGATGCCCTTCTTCCCAGCGGGTCGATCCTGGAACGTGGCCTGGTTTCTGTATCATCGCCGCCCGGTCGCGCTCTCCAACATCCGCGCCCAGGCCGACAGCCTGGCGCGTGCGTTCCGTATGCCGCCCCAGAGCCGTGCGGAGCTGTTCGCGCGCGTCGAGGGTGGTCAGGCAGCCATCACCGTGCTCGATGGCCCGATGCTCAGATCCAGCGCCTTCCAACCCAGATGGGGGGGCGAACTCGACAACGCGCACGCCGCGCTCCTGGTGCAAGCGGCCTGGACGCAAGGCGTGCGGACGCTTCTGGCGATCAACCGGTACCGGGCGGCGAGCGGCGAACTGCCGTCCGAGCTGACGGAGCTGCTTGGCGATTCGCTGGACGAGCTGCCACAGGACCCGTTCGGCGAGGGCCCGCTTCGCTACCGGCGCGACGGACGTGACGCGTTCACGCTCTGGTCGGTCGGACTCGATAGCCGCGACGATGGCGCCGTTCGCGCCCTCGATTTCGATGACGTTCATCTGGTCAGTGCCAAGCAAGATATCGTCTTCACCCTCCCCCGCGGGCCGGCCGAGTGGGAGCCGAGCCTCGAGCTGGTCGATCCGGCAGCCGCGTCGCCGCACGGGCTCGAGCCGAAAAGCCGCCCGGCCACGCGTCCCGCCGACGGTGTCGAGCCGGCGAGCCGGCTGCAAGAGGACTAGCGATGGCGCCGGTGGTGCCCGAGCAATGGGATGCCCCCGCTGCGGCGATGCCGGTGCCCCGTCCCTACGGGTGGTTGTCGCTACCGCTGGCCGTGGTCGCGACCCTGCTGACGCCACGGCGCGCGGGGCCGCGCCTCGCGGTGACGAGCTGGGGGAAGATTGTGACCGTCTCGCTGCTCGCGGCGATGATCTTCCTCGTACTCATGATGGTGAGTTTCTTTGTGACGCAGTCGCACACGGCTGATCGCTATATCCCGCCCGGGACGCCGTGGACGCTCCGGCCCCGCCTGGTGGCCGTCGCGATTGTCGAGTCGCTCGCGAGGGGGATCGCGAGTTCCAGGATGAGTACGGTCGGACTCGTTTCGCTCGGCGCGGTCGCCTTCCTCGCGTGGATTGGTGTGGCATGGCTCATCGTGCCGCTCGTCCCAGGCTCGCGCACGCGGCGGGCCGCCGTGGGCCGGGCGCTCAAGATCGCGTTGTGGAGCGCGCTCTTCGGGCCGATCGCCTGGGCTGCCGTGTTCATCGTGAGCAGGGAGGACTGGGGCCCGGGCCGCTGGCTTCAGCACGACCTCGACCGGGGCGTGCCTGAGGTGCTGGCCGTGCTGCTGATCGGCGTCGCGTGGACGGGCTGGGTGTGGCGGCTGAGCGCGCGGGACGTGGGCGGGCCGGGTGCGCCCGCGACGACGCCGCAGGCGCCGCGATGTCGAGACTGTGCCTACGTGCTGACCGGATTGCCGCTTGACGTGTGCTGTCCGGAATGCGGGCTGCCGGTGGAGCGATCGACGCCGGCCGCGCGGGGGCCGACGCCCTGGGCCGCCGGGCCACCGGGCGTGGGCCGCGTCGCCGCGTACGTGGCGACTGCGTGGGCGGTCCTCCGCTACCCGCGCGACTTCTTCGGTCGGTTGCCCGTTTGGGCGGGGCGCGAGGCAGCGCTCAGCTTCGCCGCGTGGACGTCATGGGTCATGGGGGCGTGCGCGCTGGCCGTCATGCTGCTCCTGGGGCTGGCGGCGCACGTGACCAACACGTTCATCAACCCCGACCTCGGTACAGCCCTGATCGGCGCGATCAGCCTGGGCGTGCTCGGCACCCGCGCGACCGTGGCGGCGCTGGCCTGGCTCTCGTCGCGCGGCGGGTGGAACGCCTCGCCGGCGACCATCATCGTGACCTGCTACGCCAGCGTGTGGCTGATCCCGATCACACTCGTCGCAGGCGTGGTCGCGATCGCGGATACGCTCTTCGCCGGCCGCGGCTTTTGGGGAACGGCGACTGAGCACCTGACCGCGCAGGACGTCTGGTTGATGACGGAGTCTTTCCTGAAGACTGTACCAACCCTGGCGTGTGTCGTCTGGGCGCTGGTGTGCTACCGCCGGGGGCTCAGCTTGACGCGATACGCTGCCAGCTAAGCACCGCGCTTCCTGCGCACCCGGCGGCCCTGCCCGCCTGCCGTGGCGCGAGAACGACAGCGGTCTGCTTGCCGCACGTCGCCCGGCGAGAACTGCGGTCCGATCCCCAGTTCGCTCAGCAGCGTGTCCTCGCGGGCATGCATGGCAATGAAGCCGCGCGGGCTATGGTCGTCGTAGCCCGCCAGGTGCAGCACGCCGTGCACGACATACAGGGCGAGTTCGGTCTGAACGTTACGGGCGGCCGCGGGCCGGCCGGGTACACCACGGGCCCGGACGACCCGGCGGGCCACCTCCGCGCAGACGACGATCTCCCCGTCGAGCACGCCGCGCTTGCGATCGGTGCCCAGGTCGAACGTGAGCACGTCGGTCGCGCCGCGCTGCCCCATGTACTGCTCGTGCAGGCGAGACATCCGGCGGGTGCCGACAACGGCGACGGACAACTCGCCGTGCGTGAAGCCCTCGGCCTGCGCGACGTGCAGCGCGGCCCGGGCGAGGAGCTTCCCGGCGGTGGGCAGGCGAGCGACCCGCCACGCCACGGCGATCCGGATCGCGGGTCGCGGAGCCCGTGCGCCGCAGGCGCGGGGCTCAGGCGGTGCGCGGTTCGGACTCGTCTTCGCCGGGCTCGTCTTTGCGCTCCTCGTCGGGGTAGCGGATGCGGGCGTGGTAGAGGCTGACGAGGCTCTTGACGAGCGCCTGGCGGATGGCGGCCAGCTCACGGAAGGTCAGGTCGCACTCGTCGAACTGCCCGTCGGCCAGGCGCTTCTCAATGATGCGGGAGACGGTGTCCTCGATTCGCCCGGGCGTGGGGTCCGGCATGGCTCGGACGGCGCCCTCGACCGAGTCGCACATCATCACGATGGCTGTCTCCCGCGACTGCGGCTTGGGGCCGGGGTAGCGGAACTGCGAGTCGGAGATCTCGGGATCGCCCGGGCGGCGGGCCTTGTTAGCTGCGTGGAAGAAGTACTCGACGACGCAGGTCCCGTGATGCTCTGGGATGAAAGCGTGCAGCGCCGCCGGCACGCCGTACTCGCGGGCCATCGCGACGCCGTCCTTGACGTGCCCGGTGATGACCAGATGGCTCATCGCGGGTGTGAGGCGCTCGTGACGGTTGCCCATCTCGGCGCTCTGGTTCTCGACGAAGTACTCGGGCTTGTTGATCTTTCCGATGTCGTGGTAGTACGCCCCCGCACGCGCCAGAAGGCCATTGGCCCCGATGGCTTCCGCGCAGGCGTCGGCCAGCGTGCCCACCAGGAGGCTGTGGTTGTACGTTCCGGGGGCCTCGGCGGCCATCATTCGCAGCAGCGGCTTGTTGGGGTCGCACCACTCCAGCAGCGTCATGTTGGTCGTGACGCCGAAAACGCGCTCGATGCCCGGCAGCAGCCCCTCTACCAGGAACGCCGCCGCGAGGGTTGTGACGGCGGCCCAAAGCGCCCGGTTCCAGAAGGCGAATTCGAGGGTCTGGCCGTCGATGACCGCGGCCAGGAGCGTCGTGCCGAGCGTGACAAGCGCCGTTACGACGCCGACGGCAATGATCTGCCCACGGTGCCGCGTGTCCCGCAGGAGGGCGAAGGCGACCAGCATGATCGCCCCCATGACGACCAGCATCCACATGCCCTGCCGCAGGGCCATCGCGGCGACAATCGCCAGCATGGCGGCGGCGGCCTGGGCGCTGGTCCGCCCGGAGACGAGCGCCAGCAGGAACACCGCGAAGGCGTAGAGACCGACCGCCGCGTAGGGGTACGCCGCGGAGAGGTACGTTACGCGGCAGGCCGCGAGCACGAGCAGCAGGGTCAAGGCGACGGCGGCCAGTGACGGCGCCGGGCCGGCGCGCGCCTCGCCACGCAGCAGGATGTACGCCCCCACTCCCAGCACGAGCAGGAACGCGATCGCCCCGCGGGCAATCGTCTGCAATCGTGCGGCGGCGGCGGCCTGCTTGTCGATCGCCTGACGGGCGCGGAAAGCTTCATGCTCCTCGCGCAGCAGGGCCAGCTCGTCCTCGTTGATCACGCCCGCGTCGGCAAGCCGGGCGTCCACGGGATACTCGACGACCTGCACGGGGACGGCGGCCGCGGCCTCCTCCGCGGCCTGGGTCGAGCGGGCCGCATCGTAGCGGTAGAGCGGCTTGTAGGTGCGGGGAGCATCACCCTCGAGCATGGCGAGGATGGAGCCGCGGATACTGGCGCGCAGCCCGGCCGGAAATGACTCGGCGACGGTGTCGGCCACGCGGGCGACATCGTCGGGCGCGTTGGCGAAGAGGAGCCGGTGGATCGACACCTCGCGCTGCGCACCCTGCTCGGGGTCGATCATGACCGAGGTCAGCGCCGTGCCTCTGGGCAGCATGGGGTCTTCGGGCTCGATCAGCGGCGTGCGGCGCAGTGTCTCGATGGCGCGGTCGACGGCGCGCTCGTAGAGGTCCGGTGAAGTCTCCGCCAGGCGGCCCAGCTCGCGAACGCCGTCGTCATCGAGGAGCACCTTGATGGCCGCGGCAGTCTCGATGAGCTTCTGCGGGTCGGCGGCCTGCTCGCGCGCGATGCGCAGGGCACTGGCCAGACGGCCACGCACGTCCTGCACCAGCGATACGTCCAGGACGAAGAAGTCGGCGGCGTTGTCGGCCGCCCGCATGCGCATCACGTCCGTGCGCTTGCGGTCCTCCACGCGGATCGGGACGCGGGCCCCGATCCCCCGGCTGAGCGACTGGCCCAGCTTCAGGCCCAGGTTGTCCTCACCCACGTTCACCAGCAACGCGGCGGCCGTTGCCGAGAGCAGCAGGATGACCAGGGGCTGCGGTCGGATGGGCTCGATCCAGCGGTGATACCAGGGCTCCATCAGCTCGCTGAGCGAGCGACGGATTTCCTTCTCGCGGGCTGTTCTCTTTCCAAAGAGTCGCATGGGTCAGCGCGTTGTCGCGAGCGGGCCGATAGTTACTCTATCGGCGCGGCGGTCGGCGGGTCTCCCGCCGGGGCGTCCGCGCCGCGGAACTTCTCTGGGCGTTTGCGGGGTCCCAGCCCGGGTGGGGGGTTGGTCGCGTACCGGGTCACGACCTGCGTGACCAGCGGGTGGCGCACGATGTCGGCCTCGGTCAGGCGCAGGATGCGGATGCCGTCGCACTCGGCCAGGCGTTGCACCGCGTCGACCAGCCCGGAGAGCTGGTTCGGCTCCAGGTCGACCTGGCTGTCGTCGCCGGTGACGATCATCTTGCTCTGCTGGCCCATGCGCGTCAGGAACATGAGCATCTGGGCCGGCGTGGCGTTCTGGGCCTCGTCCAGGATGATCACGGCGTTGTTGAGCGTTCGACCGCGCATAAACGCCAGCGGGATGACCTCGACGATGTCGTTGACCATGAACTTCTTGAGCTGGTCATACGTCATCATGTCGTGCATCGCGTCGAAGATCGGTCGCAGGTAGGGGTTCACCTTGGCCTGGAGATCGCCCGGCAGGAAGCCGAGCCGCTCGCCGGCCTCAACCGCCGGCCGGACCAGGCAGACGCGCTTGATCGCCCCGACCTTGAGCAGGTGGACCGCGACGGCGACGGCCAGGTAGGTCTTGCCGGTGCCCGCCGGCCCGAGACAGAAGACCATGTCGTTGCGAAGCATGGCCTCGATGTACTGCCGCTGACCCTCCGTCTTCGGCGCGATCTGGATGTCGCGGGCGAACACCGAGATCGAGCGCTGCTCCGGGTCGGCCGCCGCGACCGCGACCTCCGCCAGCGTGGCCGTCACGGCCGCGTCGTCGAGCAGCCCGCGGCGACGGAGCTCGTCCTGGAGCGACTCGATGACCGCCGCGGCCTGCGCGACCGCCGGGGCGTCCCCCTGGATCTGTATCGTGGCGTTTCGGGCCAGCAGCCGGACCCCCAGCCGGTCGCGGATCTGGCGGAGGAACCGGTCGCCGGGGCCGAACAGTTCGCCCCGCCGGTGAGGTTCTCGCAGCGTCACCGAGAGTTCCATGGTCGTGTAGCGTAGACCGGTTCGGTGCGGAATGGCAAACGGAGCGGCGGGGGCCCGGGTGGCACGGACGTCAGAAGGCAGCCCGCCGTCAGCCTGTGCGCGGGTTGACGCGGCCCGCCTTCCCCGCGGCCGCCGCGCGGTTGCAATGCGGGGTTGTCGCCTTACAATCGCGGTGCTTCGGCGGTCGTGGTACCGAGACGGTGACCGGCGCTGCGCGTCGGGACCTCGCGGGTGCGGCAGGCGCACGCAGCGCGTCGCAGCCCGTAGGACCAGAGGAGTTCGCTTGTGAGCACGATGACCAAGGTTTTCATCGTTCTGACGGCGGTCATGGCGATCATCCACTCGAGCCTGACGGTGGCGACCGCCGCACGCTGGTCCAACGCCAAGCAGCAGCTCGAGAACTACCAGCAGCTTTACCAGTCGGAGCTGGTGCGCCGCATCAGCACCGAGGGTGTGATGGCCGCCGGCCAGGCCATCAAGGACGACCAGATCGCCCAGCTCACACGGACGCTCGGCAAGCGGGACGACGAGCTGCGGGCGTCGACGGACGAGCTCGCCGCCGCCCGGATCGACCTGGCGCGGCAGACCAACGACCGCGCCGCGGCCGAGGCGGGGCGTAAGAAGCTCGAAGAGATTCTGGAGGTTCAGACGGCCGAGCTGACCAGCGCGCAGAAACAGAACCAGGTGCTGCTCAGCGAGAACATCGACCTCCAGACCCGGATCCAGCGGCTCTCCAGCCGCGTGCTGGAGCTCACCTCGCAGGGCACGATCGCCAGCGACGAGATTCGCAACCTCCAGGCCAAGCTCTACGCGGAGCAGCAGAAGAATCGGGCTGGGACGGCGGCGATACCCGCCGTCGAGCGGAGCGTCCTGGCCAGCGCCGAGGCGCCGCCCGGCGTCATCCCGGTGAATCCGCCGGTGGCCGGTCCGATCCGCGGCGAGGTCAGCCTGGTCGACGGCCGCTACGTCAGCATCAATGTGGGTGAGAGCTCCGGCGTGGTGGCCGGGCTGACCTTCATGATCTACCGCGGCGGAACGTACGTGGGCGACCTGGTCATCGAGCAGGTGCGCCCCACAGACAGCGGCGGCAAGATGGCGTTCGTGGCGCTGGGCCAGGCGGTGCAGCGCGGGGATTCGGCCGAGTTCGGAATCGACCGCTGAGTGCGGTCCGGAGGAGGCGAGTCCATGGCAGGTGTGGGTCCAACCGGAGCCGGTCGCGGCGGTCGAGCGAACGCCGAGAGCGACATCTACACGGTTCTGCTGCTGATCGCGTTCCTGTCGTTGCTGCTGGCTACGATATACGTCGGCTACCGGGCGGTCTCGCTGCTGGGGGGGGCTGCTGCCGCCCGGTGGTGCCTGATCCGTTCGCGTGCCGAGAGCCTGGTTGTCGCGGCCAGCGGCCGCGGCGGTGCGCCGAGCGGCGGCGCGGTCGATGGCCGTCGGCGTGAATCACTTGCAGGACGCCAGCGCCGAGAGACA
Organism: uncultured Planctomycetota bacterium; assembly: GCA_900696535.1. Lineage (GTDB taxonomy): Bacteria > Planctomycetota > Phycisphaerae > UBA1845 > Fen-1342 > CAADGM01. Next base: position 20,696 of record CAADGM010000104.1, on the reverse strand, counting down.
GAGTGAGAGCGGCGTCGCAGCCACGGACGGCGCGGGCGCGAGCGACGTCGGCCGGCTCGGATGCCGGCGGAGGGTGCCGTGCCATTCTTCCTTCGCCGCCTCATGGGGCTGTTCAGCCTCGACATGGGGATTGATCTCGGCACGTGCAATACGCTCGTGGCCGTGCGTGGGGAGGGGATCGTCCTCAATGAGCCCTCGGTGGTGGCCGTCCGCAAGGGCACGAACGAGGTGCTCGACACGCAGGACGGCAAGGCCGTCGGGCTGGCCGCCAAAGAGATGCTCGGCCGGACGCCCGGGTCGATCACCGCGATCCGTCCGCTCAAGGACGGCGTGATCGCCGACTTCGACATCACCCAGGCGATGCTGGGCTACTTCATCCGCAAGGTTCATGGCAACCGCGGCCTGGTGCATCCGCGCGTCGTCATCGCCGTCCCCAGCGGGATCACGGCCGTCGAGAAACGGGCCGTGCTCAACTCGGCCGCGCGGGCCGGGGCGCGGCGCGTCTACCTCATCGAGGAGCCCAAGGCCGCGGGGCTGGGGGCCGGCCTGCCGATCCAGGAGCCGCGGGCCTCGATGATCGTGGACATCGGCGGGGGCACGACCGAAGTCGCCGTGATGAGCCTCTCGGACATCGCCGTGTGCACGTCGCTGCGCGTCGCGGGCGACGACATGGACGAGGCGATCATCAACTACATGCGCCGCACCTACAACCTGATGATCGGCCCGCAGACCGCCGAGAACATCAAGATCCAGATCGGCTCCACGGCCCCGCTGCCCGAAGAGATGAAGATGGAAGTCAAGGGCCGCGACATGATCAGCGGCTTGCCGCGCCGCGCCGTGATCACCAGCGAGGAGGTACGCGAGGCGCTCAAGGAGCCCGTGGGCTCGATCATCGAGGCGATTCTTCACACGCTCGAGCAGCTCGAGCCGGAACTCGCGGCCGACCTGGTCGACACGGGCATCTGTGTCGCCGGCGGCGGGGCGCTGATGCGCGGGCTGGACATCGTGCTGGCCAAGGCCTCCGGGCTGGATGTCCGCGTCGCCGACGACCCGCTGACGTGCGTCGCCCGCGGAACCGCCGAGTACATCGAGCACCTCGACGAGTGGGGCGCCGCGATGGACTCGGACGAGGACGAATACTAAGCCCGCGGACGCGGTGCCCGGCGGCGCGGGGGTGCGTGCCCCGGGGGGCAAGCCGCCGCCAGGCCGGGCGGCGCGCGGCGCGCGGCCCGGGCGATCGTAGCCCGGCCATGCTGACATGCGCTGGCCCTCCAAACCGACGCTTTTTCTGATCCTGATGGGGCTCGCCGCCCTCTCGGCGTTTGTCCTGCCAGGGGCGTGGACGGGGTGGATTCGGCGTCCGTTCCAACTTGCCTCGCTCGTGGACTGGCCGATCTTCCGCACGGCCCAGCGCGCCCGGGATGGCCTCGGCTCGCGCGGCTCGACCCGCGAGGCCGAGCTGGAGCGCGAGCTGGAGCTGGTACGGCTTCAGCTGGCGCAGCAGCAGGGGACGCTGGCGGCGGTGCAGCGCGTGCTCGATGATCTCAGCGGGTTGCGGGGCCAGTTCCCGGACGCGCACGTCAAGTTGATACTGGCTCCCATCGTGTCCTACGATGCCAACCCGCGCCGGGACACGCTTCAGGTGCTGCTCAACGCGGACCAGCTCGGCTGGGTAAGGGCCGGGCAGTGGGTCGCGGCAGGGGTCTATGAGACGCCGACTCGTGAGAACTTCGCGCGCCAGTGGATCATCGGGCAGGTCAGCGAGGTGCTCACGCGCTCGGCCCGCATCCAGCTCACGACGGATCCGCGATTCCGGGCGATTGCCCGCGTCGGCTCCCTTGTGAGCGCGGCCGACGGGGGGGCTTGGCTGAGCCTGCACGCGGAAGAGTGCTCCCTCCAGGGAGTGGCGGGCGGGGACGGCCGCGGGCGAATGGTCGTTTCGCAAGCGACCGCGAACTACTACGCGCAGGGCGCGCGCGTGGTGGTCCTGCCTGCGTCGCGCGGGCTGCCCTACCCGATGGTGGTCGGCCGGATCGTGGGGGCGGCGGCGCGGACGGACTCAGCGCTGCACTTCGACCTGGAGGTGGTTCCGTGGTCGGATGCGCGGGCGCTGTCGCACGTTTACATCATCTCCGGCGAGCCGTAACCGGTTGCGGTGATTGGGACTTAGCGCGTACGGGACGGGGGGAGCGCAACTCATCCGTCACCCGACCGGTCTGGAGGACGCTCCTCCAGTTGAGGGAGGCCGGCCCGCCAGCGTCGAGAAGGATGGCGGCCGGCCGTCGGGATGGACGGCCGACAAGTCCCCCGGCGGCGCGGGCGGGGCCACGACCTCGGCAAGGACTCTTGGCGTTGGGGCTTGACGCAATCTTTACCGCGAGTATCCTTGCCGGTCTCGACTCGTTTTGGGCGAGTCAGTGTATGGGGTGCAGTGAGCAGGCAGGAAGGTTCGAGTAAGCCATGGCGGGAGAACGGATTCGAATCAGGATGGAGGCGTACGACCACCGCGCCTTGGACGCTTCGGCCGCCGAGATCGTCGACCAGGCCAAGCGGACCAGCGCGCGGGTTCATGGCCCCATCCCGCTGCCGACTCGGATCGAGCGCTTCACGGTCCTGCGGTCGCCCCATATCGACAAGAAGTCCCGTGAGCAGTTCGAAATGCGGACGCACAAGCGCGTCATCGACATCTTCGAGCCCAACCCCCGGACGGTAGAGGCGCTCAATCGTCTCGTGGTTCCGGCGGGTGTATTCGTGAAGATCAAGGCCTAGCGTAGCGAAGTCGCGGGCCGCCCGAGTTTGACGCCGCAGCGGGGCCGGTAGCACCGGCGTCGCCCGGCAGGGAGTGCCGAGGAATGATCCCGGCGATACTAGGCAAGAAAATCGGCATGACGCAGGTGTTCGAGGCCGGCGGCCAGCGCATCCCCGTGACGGTGGTGCAGGCCGGGCCCTGCGTCGTGCTCCAGGTCAAGAAGGCCGACGGCCGAGACGGTTACAACGCCGTCCAGCTCGGCTTTGACGACATCAAGCCGCACCGCTCGCGGCTGCCGGATATCGGTCATGCCCGCAAGGCCAAGACCGCGCCGAAGCGGTTCGTCCGCGAGATTCGGCTGTCGGAGGCCCCCAGCGAGGACGTCGGGCAGACTATCACGGTCGAGCTGTTTGCCCAGGAGAAGGTCGGCTGGGTCGACGTGACCGGGACGACCAAGGGGAAGGGCTTCCAGGGCGCGATGCGGCGCTGGGGCTTCGGTGGCCAGCCGGCCTCGCACGGCACCGAGCGCAAGCACCGCTCGCCGGGCTCGATCTCCGGCCGGGCCACCAACCGCGGCACCAGCGGTGCCGGCAAGAAGGGGCGCCGGATGGCGGGGCACATGGGCGCGCGGCAGCGCACCGCTTCGAGCCAGCAACTCGTGGGGGTCGATCCCGAGAACAATACGCTGCTGATTCGCGGCTCGATCCCGGGCGCCAACGGCAGCTACGTCATCGTCCGCAAGGCCAGGAAGAAGTAGCAGGCGGCCAGAGTCATGGTGAGCATACCGATTTACAACCCGGCCGGTGAGAAGATCGGCGACGAGCAGATCGACGAGAAGCTGCTCGGCGGCACCGTGAGCGCGGCCCTGCTCAAGCAGGCCGTGGTCATGTACCACGCCAACCGCAGGCAGGGCACGGCCAAGACCAAGAGCCGCGGCGAGGTTCAGGGCTCGTCGCGCAAGCTCTATCGCCAGAAGGGCACCGGTCGCGCCCGGGCCGGCAACCTGCGCACGCCCGTGCGCAAGGGCGGCGGCCACACCTTCGCCAAGGCCCCGCGGGACTTCCGCCAGCTCATGCCCAAGAAGATGCGGCGGCTGGCCCGGAACCAGGCCGTGCTCTCGAAGATCCAGAGCGACGACGCTTTGATCCTCGACGGGTTCAAGCCCTCGGCCCCGAAGACCAAGCCGTTCGCCCAGATGCTCGCGGCCCTCTCGGCCGACCGGGGCTGCGTGCTGGCCACGCCGGGCGTCGACGCGAACCTGTACCGCAGCGGGCGCAACATCCCGCGGACCGAGATACTCGACGTGGCGGAGCTAAACGCGATGCACGTGCTTTCGCGGCGGAAGCTGATCTTCACGCGGGAGGCATTCGCGCGGTTCTGCGCTTCGCTGGACGGCGGGAAGGGCGAGTAGCGTCATGGACATCTACCACACGATCATCCGCCCGCTGGTCACCGAGAAGTCGACCCACCAGTCGCACCAGGCGTCCAAGCACCACGGCGCGACCTATGCCTTCGAGGTCAGCCTGGCCGCGAACAAGGCCCAGGTCCGCGACGCGGTGGAGAAGATCTACGGCGTGAAGGTGGTGGACGTTCGCACGATCAACCGGGCCGGCAAGCGGCGTCGCTTCCGGTTCCGCTACGGACAGACGGCGGCGACCAAGAAGGCCATGGTGACGGTCGACAAGGACAGTCACATCGACCTCTTCTAGGCACAGGAAGGCACGCGTATGGGCGTCATTCAATACAAGCCGACCAGTGCGGGCCGCCGCAACGGCAGCGTCAACGACTACGCCGAGATTACGCACAAGTACAAGAACCGCCCCGTCAAGAAGCTGCTCGAGCCCAAGAAGCGCAGCTCGGGCCGCAATCACCACGGCGTGATCACGTCGTGGTGGCGCGGCGGCGGCAACAAGAAGAGGTACCGCGTGATCGACTTCAAGCGGCGCAAGGACGACCAGCCCGCCAAGGTCCTCGAGATCCAGTACGACCCCAATCGCTCCTGCTTCATCGCCCTGGTGCAGTACGCCGACGGCGAGAAGCGCTACATCCTCGCGCCGCTCGGCCTCAAGGCCGGCGACACGGTCGAGAGCGGCGAGCGGGTCGAGCCCAAGGTGGGCAACTGCATGCCGCTGGCCAACATCCCGGTCGGCCTCGAGGTCCACAACCTCGAGCTCACACCGGGGCAGGGCGGCAAGCTGGTCCGCTCCGCGGGCAACCTGGCCCGACTGATGGCCCGCGAGGCGACCTACGCGGTCATCCAGCTCCCCTCGGGCGAGATGCGGAAGGTTCACGTGAATTGCCGGGCGACCATCGGTCAGCTCGGCAATCTTGATCATCAGAACGTCAGTCTCGGCAAGGCCGGCCGCTCGCGGCACCTGGGCCGGCGGCCCAAGGTGCGCGGCAAGGCCATGAACCCGGTCGCGCACCCGCTGGGCGGTGGCGAAGGCCGCAGCAACGGTGGGCGGCACCCGTGCAGCCCCTGGGGCCAGCTCGCCAAGGGCGGCCGAACGCGCAGCCCGCGCAAGGTGTCCAACCGCCGGATCCTGCGCCGCCGCATCAGCAAGTCGTACGGCGAGGTCAAGCTCAAGCGGAAGTGGTAAGCGGGGCGAGGTGTTGCGATGTCGCGCAGCTTGAAGAAGGGACCGTTCGTCGACGAGCGGCTGTACCGCAAGGTGAGCAGCACGCCGAGCGGAGCCCCCATCAAGACCTGGAGCCGGGCGTGCACGATCGTGCCGGAGTTCATCGGCCGGCATTTCGAGGTGCACAACGGGCGAAACTTCGTGAAGGTGTACGTGACCGAGGACATGGTCGGGCACAAGCTGGGCGAGTTCGCCCCGACCCGCACGTTCCGCGGACACACGGCCGTCAAGGCCGCCACCAAGGCATAGGTACCCGTTGAGGAAGGCACGAGACATGGCCTGGACGGCAATCCACCGCTACGCCCGGATCGCCCCGCGCAAGGCGCGCCTGGTCGCCGATCTGATCCGCGGCCGGCGGTGCGATGATGCGCTGGCGCTGCTCAAGTTCACGCCGAAGCGGGCGGCGTTCTTCGTCACCCGCGTGCTGAAGTCCGCGATGGCCAACGCCAACGAGGACGAAGCCTCGATGAGCGACCTGGTGGTCCGCGAGGTGCGGATCGACGCGGGCCCCATCATCAAGCGCTTCAAGGCCAAGGACCGCGGCCGGGCGCATTCGATCCAGAAGAAGACCAGCCACATCGTCGTGGCCGTCGACGAGAAGGACTAAGCCGTGGGTCAGAAGTGCAATCCAGTCGGGTTCCGGGTCGGGATCACCGAGGGATGGAAGTCGCGCTGGTACGCCCCCAAGGCGGCCTACGGCTCGTTCCTCGTCGAGGATCAGAAGATTCGGAACTTCATCGACGCCAAGCTCAACCGCCAGCCGCCGCACGCCGGCGTCTCGCGCGTCGAGATCGAGCGGACCCGCGACGAGGTCAAGGTCATCCTGCACACGGCCCGGCCCGGCATGGTGATCGGGGCCAAGGGGGCCGAGGTCGACAAGCTCAAGGAGCAGCTCGAGGAGCTGATCGACCGCCGCGTGTCGGTCAACATCGTCGAGATTCGCAACCCGGACCTGGACGCGTACCTGGTCGGCCAGTCCATCGCCGAGCAGCTTAAGAAGCGGGCCAGCTTCCGGCGGGTGATGAAGCAGAAGTGCGAGGCCGCGATGTCGGCCGGTGCCAAGGGTGTGAAGGTCATCTGCTCGGGGCGGCTGGGCGGGGCGGAGATCGCCCGCACCGAGACGCAGATGCTCGGCTCGATCCCGCTCCAGACGCTCCAGGCCGATGTGGACTTCCGGCTGTCTGAGGCGGTGACGACCTACGGCGTGATCGGGATCAAGGTGTGGATCTACCGGGGGATGTACGGCGAGCAGGTGGAAGTGACCGAGCGGCCCGCGGAGGGCCGGTTCCGCCGGCGGATGCGGCGCTGACGCCGACGAGTTGCGGCCGGAGCCAGGAGCGAGCAGATGTCCTCGATGATGCCGAAGCGCGTCAAGTACCGGAAGGCCCAGAAGGGCCGCATCCGCGGGAACGCCACGCGCGGCAACACGGTTTCCTACGGCGAATTCGGCCTCCAGGCGCTGGAGCCGGGGCGGATCTCGGCCCGGCACATCGAGGCCGGCCGCGTGGCGGCGCAGCACTTTCTCCAGCGTGAGGGCCGGGTGTACCTGCGGATTTTCCCGCACAAGCCCGTGTCGAAGAAGCCGCTGGAGGTGCGCATGGGCACGGGCAAGGGCGAGCCCGAGTTCTGGTGCGCGGTGGTCAAGCCGGGCACGATTCTCTACGAGATCGGCGGCGTGAGCGAAGACCTGGCCAAGCTGGCCCTGCTGCGCGTCTCGCACAAGATGCCGGTCAAGACGCGGTTCGTCCCGCGGCGTCACAGTGTGTAAGGCGGCCAGGCGATGAAGATCGAAGAACTTCGGGCGATGAAGACCGACGAGCTGCACAACGAGCTGGAGCGGCTGCGCCGCCACCTGTTCGACCTGCGGGCCCAGGCGGTCACCGAGAAGCTGGAGAACCCCATGCAGCTCGGCAACACGAAGCGGAGCATCGCCCGCCTGCTCACGGTGCTGCACGAGCGGAACGAGGTCAACATCGAGCAGCGGCAGGCGCACCTGACCGCGCAGCGCGCCCGGCGGAAGTGATCGAACCAGTGAGTCCCGAGACGGCCGGACGCGATGTTCGGCCAGGAAAGTGACCGGCGAGCATGAGCGCACAGAGCCCGACAACGTCGCCGACGCCCCCGGCCCCGCCCGCGGCCCGCAAGCCGCGCGCCACGCGGGTCGGCGTGGTCACGGCCGGCGCCCGGCACAAGACCATCAAGGTCACCATCGAGTACCAGGTCAAGCACCCCAAGTACAACAAGTTCCTCAGCCGGCGGACCGTGCTGCACGCCCATGACGAGAAGAACGAATGCGGCGTGGGCGACACGGTCGAGGTGATGGAGTGCCGCCCGCTGAGCAAGACCAAGAACTGGCGCCTGGTGCGGATCCTGACCCGCGCGCCGCGGAAGGCGGGTGAGGCATGATCACCCAGTACACGCGGCTGGACGTGGCCGACAACACCGGTGCCAAGGAACTGATGTGCATTCAGGTGATGAAGGGCGGCGCGGCCGCGTGGGGCAAGCGGCGCCTGCGTGTCGGGCACGTCGGCGACATCATCATGTGCTCGGTCAAGCAGTGCCTGCCCAGCTCGGACTACAAGAAGGGTGAGAAAGTCCGCTGCGTGGTGGTGCGGACGAAGTACCCGCGCCGCCGTCGCGACGGGAGCTACGTCCGCTTCGACTCGAACGCCGCCGTGATCATCGACGACGACAACAACCCGAAGGGCACGCGCGTCTTCGGCCCGGTGGCCCGCGAGCTGCGCGAGAAGAACTTCACGAAGATCATCTCGCTGGCAGAGGAGGTCTGGTAGCGATGGCCGCCCGGATTCGCAAGGACGACATCGTGGTTGTGGTCGCCGGCGACCACAAGGGCTCGCGCGGGAAGGTTCTGCGCGTGCTGCCCGAGAAGGACCGCGTGGTCGTCGAGGGTGTCAACATGGTCTACCGCCACCTTCGCCGCAGCCGCCAGAACCCGCAGGGCGGCCGCGTGCAGAAGGAGGCCCCGATCCATCTGTCGAACGTTATGCCGCTGGACCCCCGGACCGACAAGGCGGCCCGTGTGCGGTTCACGCAGACCCGCGGGAGCGACGGGCAGCCCGTCAAACAGCGCGTCACCGCCGGCCGTCGAGCCAGCGGCGCCGTGCTCAGCGAAGTGAAGCACCAGGCCCGCGGCGAGCGGAAAGGGACCAAGTCGTGAGCGACGAGAAGCCTGTCAAGCCCGAGAAGGCGCCCAAGGGCGAGAAGGGCCCGAAGGGCGACAAGGGCCCCAAGGGCGAGAAGCCGGCCAAGGCCGAGAAGGCCGCCCCGGCCCGTCCGTCCGGCCCGCCGCGCCTGCTGGTCAAGTACCAGGGCGAGGTGCTGCCTGCGCTCAAGCAGGAGCTGTCGCGGTCGAATCCGATGTCGATTCCGCGGCTGGACAAGGTGGTCGTCTCGATGGGCCTGGGCAAGGCTGTGGCCGAGTCGAGCACCAAGGCGCGTGAGAACAAGAGGTTCCAGGAGGCCGAGTCGGCCCTCACGACGGTCTGCGGCCAGAAGCCCCTGATCTGCAAGGCCCGCAAGAGCGTGTCGAACTTCAAGCTGCGGGCGGGCTACGACGTGGGCCTGAAGGTGACGCTCCGCGGCCGGCGGATGTACGAGTTCCTCGATCGGCTGATCGCCCTGGCGGTGCCGCGCGTGCGTGACTTCCGCGGGCTCTCGCCGGACGCGTTCGACGGCCGCGGGAACTACGGAATGGGTCTGACCGAGTACGGCGTGTTTCCCGAGATCAACCCGGACAAGGTGACGTACCAGCAGGGCATGAACATCACGATCTGCACGACCGCGGGCAACGACAACGAGGCCCGGCGACTGCTGACGTTGATGGGCATGCCGTTCAGGAGCTAGCCCGGCATGGCCCGATTGGCGCTGAAGATCAGGTGCAAGCAGAAGCCCAAGTACCGCGTTCGCGCGTACACGCGCTGCGAGCTGTGCGGGCGCGTCCGGGCGGTGTACCGCAAGTTCAAGATCTGCCGGCTGTGTTTCCGCAAGCTCGCGCACGAGGGCAAGATCCCGGGCGTGCGCAAGGCAAGCTGGTAGAGGACCCGCGACGATGAACACGAACGACCCCATCGCCGACATGCTGACGCGGATTCGCAACGCCCAGCAGGCGCGCAAGAGCAAGGTCCGGGTCAAGAAGACCAAGGTGTGCCTCGGCATCGCCCGTGTGCTGAAGGAAGAGGGCTTCATCCGGGACTTCCTCGAGCGCGACGACCCCTGTGGCCAGGGCGACATCGAGATCGAGCTCAAGTATGGCGAGCTCGGCGAGGTGCTCTTCCGCGAGCTGCGCCGCTACAGCAAGCCCGGCTGCCGGGCCTACCGCGGCGTCGACGAATTGCCCCGCGTCTGCGACGGTATGGGCATCGCCGTGCTCTCGACCAATCGCGGGGTGCTGTCCGACCGCCAGGCCCGCAAGTTGCGCGTGGGCGGCGAAGTGCTTTGCACGGCATGGTGATCTGATGTCGAGAATCGGGAAAAAACCCGTGCCCGTTCCCAAGGGCGTCAAGGTCGAAATCAGCGGCCAGACGGTCAAGACCTCCGGCCCCAAGGGAAACCTCAGCTACACGCTGCCCGCGGGCATCGGCGCCAAGCTCGACGGCGGCGAGGTCGTGCTGACCCGCGGCGACGACGCGGCCCAGTCCAGGGCCCTGCATGGCCTGGCCCGCGCGCTGATCAACAACATGGTGAAGGGCTGTGCCGAGGGCTACTCCATCGGCATCGAGCTCTACGGCACCGGCTACTCGGCCAAGCTCGAGGGCAAGGAGCTGCTGATCAACTGCGGCTTCATGGGACGCGGCGTCGGCCGCCGGGCCCAGTTCGAGGTGCCCGTGCCGGACGGACTGCAGATCAAGGTGGACGTGCCCGTGGCCCGCGGTAACACCGAACCCGCCAAGCTGACCGTCAGCGGGGCCGACAAGCAGCTCGTCGGGCAGTTCGCGGCCGAGGTTCGCAAGATCCGCAAGCCCGAGCCGTATCTGGGCAAGGGTATTCGTTACGCCGGCGAGCACATCAAGCGCAAGGCCGGCAAGGTGTTCGCGGGTGGCGGTGGTGGATAAGGCCCGCGCGTGGCGAGGTAGCGAGTCATGAGGAAAGAACTGATCAAGCTGCACCGGGCCGAGCTTCGCCGGCGACGCGTACGCGGCACGCTCCGCGGCACGCCCGAGCGCCCTCGGCTGGCCGTGTCGCGCTTCAATCAGAACATTTACGCCCAGATTATCGACGACGTGGCCGGTCGCACGCTGGTCGCCGTCCACTCTGCCGGCAAGGAGCTGCGCGGTACGCTCGGCTACGGCGGCAACGTGAAGGCGGCGACGGTGGTCGGCAAGCTGCTGGGTGAGAAGGCCCGGGCCAAGGGCATCGAGCAGGTCTGCTTCGACCGCCGAGAGGCCCGCTATCACGGTCGGGTCAAGGCCCTGGCGGACGCGGCCCGCGAGGCAGGACTGAAGTTCTAACGAATCGAGAGACGCAATGGCGAGCAGTCCGGCAAGACCCAGGCGTGACCAGACGGATTTCTTCGAGGACAAGGGTGGCTTCGAAGACACCCTCGTCAAGCTCTACCGCTGCGCAACCGTCGTGAAGGGCGGGCGGCGGTTCTCCTTCGGTGCGTTGGTGGTCGTCGGCGACCGGCAGGGGCAGGTCGGCTTCGGCTACGGCAAAGCCAACGAGGTGCCGCCCGCGGTCGAGAAGGGCGTCAAGCAGGCGCGCCGCCGGCTGATGCGCGTGCCACTCCGCGGCTCGACCATACCGCACCGCATCATGGGCAAGTTCGGCTCGAGCCGTATCCTGATGATCCCCGCCGCGCCCGGCACGGGCGTCATCGCCAGCGCCGCGCCCCGCGCGGTGCTCGAACTGGCGGGCATCAAGGACGTGCTCACCAAGTGCTACGGCTCCACCAGCCCCAAGAACCTCATCAAGGCGACCTTCGACGGCTTGCTTACCCTGCGGACGCGCAGCCAGGTTGAAGCCCTGCGCGGCGTGACGCTCGATCTTCCCCCGGAGCCGGAATACGTCCCCGCGCCCGTTCGGCAGCGGCCTGAGCGTCCGGAGCGCGGCCGCGGCGGTCGCGGTGGACGCGGCGGGCCGGGTGATCGTCGCGGCGGCGGTCGCGGGCCGCGTGGCGGCGAGGACCGCGGTTCGGCCCGGTTCGGAGGTGCGCCCGCGGCTGAGGCCGCCGCGCCGGAGACTCCGGCCCCCAGCAGCGCCGACGTGCCGACTCCGAGCCCCGAGAGCACGACCCCACCTGCGAGCGAGGTATAGGCCCTCATGATGCAGAACCAGATCACGCACCTGGCGGGTGGGCACAAGCGCCGCAAGCGCGTTGGCCGCGGCGAGAGCAGCGGTCTGGGCCGCACGTCGACGCGCGGCAACAAGGGCGCGCAGTCCCGCGCGGGAACCAACATCCACCCGATGAAGGAAGGCGGCCAGATGCCGCTCTTCCGCCGGCTGCCCAAGCGCGGATTCTCGAACTTCCACTTCCGCCTCGAGTACCAGGTGGTGAACCTGCTCGACCTGGAGGCGGCCTTCGAGGCCGGCTCGACGGTGGACGTCAAGACACTGCGGGCCATGGGGAGCATGCCCGACGGCAGCCTGATCAAGATCCTGGGCGAGGGTGAGCTCAAGAAGAAGCTGGCCGTCGAGACCCACGCGATCAGCGCCAAGGCCAAGGCCGCCATCGAGAGCGCCGGCGGGTCGGTGACGATCCTGCCGCAGCGCGACTCGGCCGCTGCCGCCAAGGCCAAGCGGAACACGAAGAAGAGGGAGCGGGAGGCCAAGCAGGCGTCGGGCAAGCCGGGCGCAGGGTGATCCGTGAAGCGCGCCCCGGCTGCGGGGCGAGAGGTTGTTGATGTTTCGTGCGTTTGCCAACGTGTTCCGCGTGCCGGACCTTCGTAAGAAGGTGCTCTTCACGCTGCTCATGCTGTGCGTCTACCGCGTCGGCTACTACGTGCCGCTGCCGGGAGTCGACCAGGAGAAGCTGAGCCGCCACTGGCAGGGCGCCAGTGGCGCTACCGAGCAGGCGGCCGAGCTGTTCGCGATGTTCACCGGCGGCGACCTGGGCCAGAGCACGCTCTTCGGCCTGGGCGTCATGCCGTACATCTCCGCTTCGATCATTCTCCAGCTCCTGGTCACGGTTGTGCCGGCGCTGGAGAAGCTCTCCAAGGAGGGCGAGAGCGGGCGGCGCAAGATTCAGGAGTACACCCGCTATCTCACGGTCGGCTTGTGCTTCGTTCAGGCCGTCTTTTGGGTGAACTACCTGAATCGCAGCAGCCTGCTCTATCCCCAGTTCCAGGGGAGCTGGGAGTTCGCCCTGATCGCCGTCTCCGGCCTGATGAGCGGGACGATCCTGCTGATGTGGACGGGTGAGCAGATCGACGAGTACGGGATCGGTAACGGCATCAGCCTGATCATCATGGCGGGCATCATCTCCCGCCTGCCTTACGTCTTCATCGAGGTTGGCAACGGTCTCTGGCAGAGCATCGCCGGCTCGGCCGCCAGCTCGCCCGGCCTGATGAGCGCCGAGAAGATCGTCTTCCTGGTGTGTGCCTTCGTGGGCGTGGTTGCGGCGGCGATCCTGATCACGCAGGCCCAGCGGCGGATCAAGATCCAGCAGGCCAAGCAGACCCGCGGGCGGCGCGTGGTGGGCGGGGCGCAGCACTACCTGCCCCTGCGGCTCAATCATGGCGGCGTGATGCCGATCATCTTCGCCAGCTCGTTCCTGCTCTTCCCGCCGATCGTGTTCGGCTGGCTGTACGGCGGGCTTCGCTGGCAGTTCCTGGGGTTGCTTCAGGACTGGTTCCGCCCCGGGCACTTCATGTACGAGACGGCGTACGTGCTGATGGTGTACTTCTTCGCATACTTCTGGGTGTCGGTGCAGTTCCAGCCCAAGGAGCTGGCCAACAACCTGCGCGACATGGGGAGCTTCATCCCCGGCCTGCGGCCCGGCAAACGAACCGCTGATTACCTCGACGCCGTGATGAACCGCATCACCTACGTGGGCGCCGGCTTCCTGGCCCTGATCGCGATCATCCCGTCGATTGTCGCCGTGTGGCTGAACATCCCGTATCGGATTTCGGCCTTCCTGGGTGGGACCGGGCTGCTGATCGTGGTCAGCGTCAGCCTCGACCTGATCCAGCGCATCGAGGCCAATCTGATCATGCGGAATTACGAGGGCTTCCTCGGCGGTGATGGCGGCGGCGGGCGGATCAAGGGCCGCCAGTACTAGGATGTGACCCATGCCCGACGCCAATCTGATGTTCCTGGGGCCGCCCGGTTCGGGCAAGGGAACTCAGGCTGTGCGTCTGGCTGATGCGCTCGGGCTCGTGCAGCTTTCCAGCGGCGATGCCCTGCGGCGCGAGCGTAAGCGTGGCAGTCCGGTCGGGCAGGAAGCTGCCCGCTACATGGACGCCGGGACACTGGTCCCGGACGACGTGATCATGCGGGTGATGCTGGCCCAGGTGGACGAGTTGCCGCCGGGTAAGGGCTTCATCCTCGACGGCATCCCGCGGACCGTGCCCCAGGCGGAGGCGCTGGACCGCGGGCTGGCCGAGCGCGGGCTGCGGCTCGACGCGGTGGTCGATTTCGACGTCGCGGACGCCGAAATCATCCGCCGGGTCGTGAACCGTCGCGTCTGCGGCGACTGCGGCGCGACGTACAACCTGGCGTCGATCCCGCCGCGCGTGGACGGCGTGTGCGACCGTTGCGGCAAGGCGCTGGTGCACCGGCCGGACGATCGAGAGGAGGGCGTGGCGACGCGGCTGAGCAAGTATCACGAGCAGACTGAGCCGCTGATTGAGTACTACCGGCGGCGCGGGCTGCTGGTCGAGGTGGACGCGGCCCGCGACGCGGACGCGATCTACGAGGACGTATTGAAGATCGCCCGGCGGGCGACCCGGAGGTAGCGGTGCTGCGGATGGACCGCATCGTCATCAAGTCCCGCCGCGAGATGGACTTGATGCGGGCCGCCGGCCGCGTGGTGGTGAGCGTGCTGGACGCGCTGGGCGAGATTATCCAGCCGGGCCTGCCGACCGCGGAGCTGGACCGCCGGGCCGACGAGCTGATCCGTGCGGCGGGCGGTGTGGCGCTGTTCCGCGGCGTGCGCAACCCGCAGGCCAAGGTCCCGTTCCCGGCGTGCGTGTGCGTATCGGTGAACGAGGAGGTCGTTCACGGGATCCCCGGCAAGCGCGTGCTGGCTGAGGGCGACATCGTGAGTGTGGACTGCGGCGTGCGGCTGAAGGGCTACTGCGGTGACGCGGCCCGGACGTACGCGGTGGGGCGCATCGACCGCGAGTCTCAGCGGCTGCTGGACGTGACGCGGGCGGCGCTGGACATCGCGGTGGAGCAGACGCGGCCGGGCCGCGTGTGGAGCGAAGTGGCCAGGCTGATGCAGCGCTGCGTCGAAGAGGCGGGCTTCGGCGTGGTGCGCGAGTTCGTGGGACACGGCATCGGGCAGCAGATGCACGAGGAGCCGAAAGTCCCGAACTACTATGATCGTTCGCAGCGGGGCGCGGACTTCGACCTGCGCCCCGGGACGACCATCGCGGTTGAGCCGATGGTCACGGCCGGCAAGCCCGACGTGGTGCTGGCCGACGCGGTCGGATGGACGGTCGTGAGCCGCGACGGCTCGCGGGCCGCCCACTTTGAGCACACGCTGGCCGTGACCGAGCACGGCGTCGAGGTGCTCACCGACGGGAACTGATGGGTCGAGCCGGTCCGCGCAGCGCGGCCAAGGCGTGTGAGTCATGAAAGTGCGTAGCAGCGTCAAGCGGATTTGCGAGAACTGCAAGATCGTCAAGCGCAAGGGCGTGGTGCGGGTGATCTGCACGAACCCGCGGCACAAGCAGCGACAGGGCTGAGAGAGGACAGAGCATGCCTCGCGTGGCAGGTGTCGACATCCCCAGCAAGAAGCGCACCGAGATCGCGCTGCGCTACATCTTCGGCATCGGTCCCAAGGTGGCCCTGGACCTGTGCCGCAAGGCGAACATCGAGCCCGGCAAGAAGGCCGAGGCCCTCACCGACGAGGAGGTCTCGAAGATCAACGCGATCATCGAGGCCGACTACGTGGTCGAGGGACAGCTTCGCCGGCAGGTATCGCAGAACATCGCCCGGTTGCGCGAGATCCGCTGCTACCGGGGCCTGCGGCACCAGAAGGGGTTGCCGGTGCGCGGCCAGCGCACCCGCACCAACGCGCGCACCCGCAAGGGGCCGCGCAAGACCGTGGCAGGCAAGAAGGGCGTCAAGGAGATGCGCTAAACCCAGGCCGCGCCTGGATCAATGGGAGTCTGAGTCTTGGCCAAAGCAGCAGGTTCGAAGCGTCGCCAGAAGCGGAACGTTGCCCGTGGCATCGTTCACATCAAGGCGACCTTCAACAACACGATCGTCACCATCACCGACCCGGGCGGAGACGTGCTCGCCTGGGCCTCGGCCGGCAGCGTGCCGGCTTCCGGCGGCGACAAGAAGTTCACCGGGGCTCGCAAGAGCACGCCCTTCGCGGCCCAGAAGGCGGCCCAGTTCGCCGCCAACGAGGCCAAGAAGCACGGCGTGGTCGAGGTCGACGTGCGCGTCAAGGGCCCCGGCGCCGGACGCGAGTCGGCCATCACGGCCTTGCAGGCCGCGGGCCTGCGCATCCAGTCTATCGAGGACGCCACGCCGCTGCCCCACAACGGCTGCCGTCCGCGCAAGCGGCGCAGGGTGTAAGCCATGAGTCGATACATCGGTCCGACAATGCGGCTGTCGCGGCGCGAGGGCGTCAACCTGATGCTCAAGCCGATCCGCGATGAAACCGGCAAGAACCCCCTCGAGCGCGAGTACAAGAACTACCCGCCCGGGATGCACATGTGGCGTCGCGGCAAGTCCAGCGACTACGCCGTCCGCCTGCGCGAGAAGCAGAAGGTCAAGCGCCACTACGGCATCCTGGAGAAGCAGTTCCGCCGCTACTTCGACCTGGCCCAGAAGAGCACCGGCAACACGGGCGAGGCGCTGCTCCAGATCCTGGAGCGGCGGCTCGACAACGTCGTGTACAAGGCCCGCTTCGCGGCCGGGCGCAAGGGCGCCCGCCAGGCGGTCGTGCATGGCCACGTGCTGGTCAACGGGCGCAAGGTGGACCGACCCGGCTGCCTGGTCGAGGTCGGTGACGTGATTGCGGTCAAGCCGCGCGAGAAGTCCCAGAAGTACGCCCGGGCCCAGATGACCCTGCTGGAGGGCGTGTCCAACCCGCCGCCGCAGGCCTGGCTCGAGGTCGATCCTGGCAAGCTGACGGCGCGGGTGGTGACGTTGCCCACGCGCGACGACGTGCTGATTCCGATCGAGGAGCAGCTCGTGGTCGAGTTCTGCTCGCGTTAGCCGCGAGCGTCTGGGGCTCTCGGCCGGCGCGGCCGCGGTCCCGGGAGGCTATATCCGATGCGAGTACGATGGCTGGGCCTGGAGCTTCCCTCGCGCGTGGTGCGCGACGAGGCGGTCAGCACCGACAGATACGGCCGGTTCACGATCGAGCCCTTCGAACGCGGCTTCGGAACCACGGTCGGCAACAGCTTGCGGCGAATCCTGCTGTCGAGCCTGGAAGGCTCGGCGGTGACGCACGCGCGGATCGCCGGGGCCGACCACGAGTTCATGTCGCTGACCGGTGTGCTCGAGGACGTGACCGACATCATCCTGAACATTAAGAGCCTCGTGGTAGAGCTGGACTCGGACACGCCCAAGACGATGCGCGTCGAGCGCAACGAAAAGGGCGAGGTGCGGGCCCGGGATTTTGTGTGTGACCCGGCGATCACGCTGCACACGCCCGATCAGCTCATCGCCACGCTCACCGACAAGGTCAACTTCTCGGCCGAGCTGACCGTGGAGCGCGGTCGCGGGTACGTGCCCGCCTCCGAGTTCGTCAGCGACACGACCGAGATCGGAGTGATTCCGGTGGACGCGGTGTTCTCGCCGGTCACCCGGGTGCGCTACCGCGTGGAGGACACGCGTGTCGGCCAGCGCGTGAACTACGACCGCCTGGTGATGGAGATCTGGACCAAGGGCACGACCAAGCCGGAGGACGCCCTGGTCGAGGCGGCCAAGATTCTCCGCAAGCACCTGAACCCGTTCGTTCAGTACTACGAGCTGGGCTCGCTGGTGACCGCGGCCGACCCGCGCACCGAGCCCCCGCCGTCGCAGATGGACGACGAGCTGCGGGCCAAGCTGGACCAGTCGCTGGCCACGCTCGAGCTGTCCGTGCGGGCCAGCAACTGCCTGGAGGCCGCCAAGATCTCGACGATCGGCGAGCTGGTGCGGCTCTCCGAGGCGGAACTGCTGGAGCTGCGCAGCTTCGGCAAGACCTCGCTGCTCGAGGTCAAGGAGAAGCTCGGCAAGATCGGGCTGCGGCTGGGCATGAGCCTCCCGTTCGAGAGCGCCCCGCCGGACCTGCCCGCGGCGGCCGAGGCTGAGAATTCGTCCGCCCCCCTGTAGGGCGCGAGGTGAGATGCGATGCGACATGGTGTGATGGGTCGGAAGCTCGCACGGACCAACGCCCACCGGCTGGCCCTGCGCCGCAACCTCGCGCAGAGTCTCTTCGAGCACGGCGAGATCCGCACGACTTTGCCTAAGGCCAAGGAGATTCGCCGCTTCGTTGATCGCCTGGTCTCCCTCGCGATCGACGGGTCGCTGGCCGCACGGCAGCGGGCCGAGGCGCTGCTGACCGACCGGCAGATCATCCCCAAGGAGAACCAGAAGGACTACGACCGGATGAGCGACGCCAAGCGGGCCAAGGTGCTCCGCTCGCGCTCGGGCCGGCGGCACCGCGAGAACAAGCCCCGTGCCGGGCTGAAGTTCTCGTCCGAGTCGGTTCTCAACCGGCTGTTCAAGGACATCGGTCCACGCATGAAGCGCCGCAACGAGAAGATGAACGCCAGCGGCGGCTACACGCGCATCATCAAGACCGCGCAGCGGCGGCTGGGCGATGCCGGCCTGATCGCCATCGTGCAGCTCGTCGGCGAGGATGACAAGCCGCGCACGAAGAACAAGACCCGCTCCGAGCGCAAGCGCCGGGCAACGGTCAAGTATGCGGTCTACGCCGGCAAGCCGCGGACGGCCCGCACCCGCCGCAAGACCAGCAAGCCCGAGAGCAAGCCGGCCGCGCCGCCCGCCGGTGCGGCCGACGCGCCGAAGGAGTAGTCTCGTGGCCGGGCCGTCGATCTTCTCGCGGATCGTCGCGGGCGAGATCCCGTGCCACCGGATCTACGAGACGGACCACGTCCTCGCCTTCCTCGACATCAACCCGCTGGCCGAAGGTCACGCGCTGGTCATCCCGAAACGACCCGTCGAGCGGCTCGATGAGCTCACGCCCGACGAGGCGGCCGAACTCGGCCGCGCCGTTCGCGAAGTCGCTGTCCGCGTCATGCGGGTCGTCGGCGCCCCGGCGTACAACGTGCTCCAGAACAACGGCTCGCTCGCCGGGCAGGAAGTGCCGCACGTCCACTTCCACATCATCCCCCGCCGGGAAGGCGACGGGCTGGGGTATCGCTGGCGGCCGCAGAAGGTCGCCCCGGAAGTACTGGCGGCGCTGGCCGCGCGCATCGCCGGGACGTAGGCGAACCCCGCGGTTGCAGCCACCTCCCAGCGCTGTATACTGGCAGATTCGTCGGGGACGTAGCTCAACTGGGAGAGCGCCGCGTTCGCAATGCGGAGGTTGCCGGTTCGAGCCCGGTCGTCTCCACTCGCACAGGCCCCGCCGGAGTTCCGGTGGGGCCGTTGCCTTGATGGTCCCGGCGACCGGGCTGGGCGGGGCTGTCGTCCGGCGAGCCGGGCTCGCTTCGTGCCGCGTCGCCAGTGTGGTGCCGCGAGGCGGCCGCCCCGGATGCCGCCGCGATGGGGTGCCTCGTGACGCGCCTGCCGGAGGTGTTCATCTCGGTGGCCGAGGACTCGGCCGATCTGCACGCGGCCGCCCTGGTGCGCGCGGCGCGCGAGCGGGGGCGGGACTGGGCCTTGCACGGCCTGACCGGGCCGCGGCTGCGCGCGCTGGGCGTCGAGACGGTCTTCGACTTCACCTCGCACGCGGCGATGCTGGGGGGCGTGTTCCGGGTGGCGGGCAAGGCGTGGGCGGCGCTGCATGCGGCGCAGGACTCGTGGCGGCGGCGCCGGCCGGATCTCGTCGTCCTGCTCGACTCGCCCGCGTTGCACCTGCCGCTGGCACGCCGGGCGAAGGCGCTGGGGCTGAAGGTGCTGTATTACATTGCGCCGCAGACCTGGGCGTCGCGCGAAGGCCGTGTGCGGCAGATCCGTGCGTGGGTCGATCGACTCGCGTGCATCCTGCCGTTCGAGGAGGCGCACTTCCGCGCGCACGGCATCGCGGCCGAGTATGTCGGGCACCCGCTGTTCGAGTCGCTCGCTGGTGAACGGCCTGATCCGGCGCGCGTCGCTCGCCTGCGCGGCGCCGTCGATGGCTCAAGCTGGTTGCCCGCAAGCGACAAGGTGATCGCTCTTCTTCCCGGCTCGCGCCGGCACGTCATCGACGCGGTGCTGCCGCTGCAGCTTGACACGCTGCGCCGCCTGCCGGATGAATTGCGGTCCGCGGGCCTGCCGACGGCCGTGCGCGGCGTGGTGTCATGTGCGGCGGAGGATCGACGGGAGCAGATTCTCCGGCACCTGGTGCGTCGGGGCATGCCGCTGGAGGTTGTGGTTGGCGACAACGCCAGCCTGCTGACAGCGGCCGACCTTGTGCTGGTGGCGTCGGGGACGGCGACGCTGCACGTGGCCCGCTATCGCAAGCCGATGGTCGTCCTGTACGACGCGGGGCGCTGGCTTCAGCGGCCCTACGAGTTGGCCGGTCGGCTGGTGGTCAGGACGCCACACCTGTCGCTGCTGAACGTGCTGGCGGGGGCGCGGGTCGTGCCGGAGTTCATGCCGTTCATCGACGACGTGCAGCCTGTCGCCCGCGTGGCCGCGCAGCTCCTGGCCGACGATCGCTGGCGGGAGCTGATGGTGCGGCAGATCGACGCCGTCGTCCGGCCGCTGGAGGGCGGCTCGCCGAGCCGGCGGGGGTGTGAGCTGATGACGGAGCTGCTGGAGGCGGAGCGCTCCTGCCCGCGGTGAGCTGCCGAGCCGCGGCGGGGTCGGTGCCATCGCAGCGTACCGTACCCAGTCGTCATTCCCGCGCAAGCGGGAGTCCGGGGCATCGGAGCGGAGGACGTGTCTGCACGGGGCCATAACTGGCCGGCGGCCCACCCGGATCCTCAGTTGCCCGGCAGTGCGGCCCGCGTCACCCCCGGCAGCTCGCGTAGCTCTTCCAGACTGGGCGGCGGGCGCGGGCTCTGCCAGGCGGC
>CAADGM010000103.1 GCA_900696535.1 uncultured Planctomycetota bacterium | reverse complement strand
GGCCAAATCACGAACCGACGTCGGGCGCTCGTCCGGCGGAACGAGCTCGTTATTCACGAGCAAGACCCTGGCGCGGGCCGCGAAGCCGAACCAGTGGCCCTCCGGGTCGCGGAACTCCGGCGGGAACTCCTCCGCACCGGCCGGCCGACAGGGTTGCAGCAGCCCCTCGCTCTGGAGGCGGACCGTGTTGACGATCTCGTTGTTCCAGAACACGTCGCAGCGCGGGCGGTCGCGCTCGGCGAGGATGCGGTTGACCAGGCCGACGGTCTTCGTCGACTCGGCATCGTACACGGCGCGGACCACGATCCCTGTCTCGCGAGTGAACGCCGAGAGGATCGGCTCCGAGAACTGCCGATCCAGCGCAACGTAGGCGACGACCTCGCCGGCTGCCGCGGGCTGGGTCGTGCTCGCTTCGCGCGGCTGGCGCTCGCAGCCGGCGGACGCCAGGACGGCGAACGCGGCGGCCATCGCGAGCGACCGACTCAGCGCCGCGCTCAAGGCCGACCAGCTCGGGCAAGGCGAGCGGCGCGCATGTTCTGTCGAGATCACCTTGGCTCACTCCGTCAGTCCTGGCTCACCACCCCGGCGCCAGCGAAGCGCCAGCGTCAGCATGATATAGGCGGCCAGGGCATGGGCGGCCGTCAGCAGCCCCAGCACCGCCAGGTCCTGGTAGACACCGAAGTGCAGCAGGCTGAACGCGCGGCTCGCGGCCGTGTCCCATCCCGGTGCGAGGAGCAGCGTCGCCGTGCCAACGTCGCCCAGGCAGAGAATCACGAGCAGCACCCCGACGGCGGGCAGCGCCGGCAGCATCATTGGCCACACAACCCGCGTGTGCACGTCCAACTCGTCGCCCCCATCGACCCGGGCGGCTTCGCACAGCCCGCGTGGAACCGCGAGGGCCGCCGGCAGCAGGAGCACCACACCCAGCGGCAGGAAACGCACCACGTAGCCGATCGCCACGGCGAGCGGCGAGTCGTACAAGTCGACCGGCCAGGCCGGGTGATTGAGCAGGCCGATGAGGCTGATTCCAACGACGGGGCCGGGCAGAGAGGCCAGGAAGATGACGGCGACGCCCACGAGCCACGCCGCGGCGCCACCCTCCGCCAGGCGCCAGGCGAGTCCCACGCCGGCCAGGACGATCACGCCGGCAGCCAGCGCGCCTAGCCACAGCGAGTTTATGACGTCCGGCCAGACGACCGCGACCGTCTCGCCGAGTTGCCCAGGCTGACGAATGCGCGCCGCGGTCGCCCCCAGCAGCACCAGCACGACCGCGAGGAGCCCACTGAGGACCACCAGCGACGTTACCCCGCGCGTGCCCCGCAGGCGGAACCGGCATGCCTCGAGCGCCGAGCGCGCCCAGGCGGCCTCCATCAGCGCCGTGAGCAATCGTCGGCAGGTGGCCACGACCACGACCAGCACGGCCAGCAGCGGCAATCCAGTCAGCAGCGGACCGACCTGCCGACCATCGAGCCGGTACTGGCTGTACGCCTCCTCGGCGAACGTGCGGACCGCGAGCAGGTCGGTCAGCGTGAAGTCCGTCACGACCAGCACCAGGAGCACGACACCGGCCGCGACCAGCCCCCCACGCGCCAGCGGCAAGGTAACGGTCAGCATCACTCGGCGGGCCGTCGCGTCGAGAAGAGCCGCCTCCTCCAGCGACCCGTCGATCGCCCGCAGCGAGAACGCGACCAGCAGGGTGGCCAGCGGCGCGTACACCAGGCCGTACAGCACGCCGCACTGCACCGCGCTCTGCGAGAGATGCACACCCGGCAGCGCGGCCAGCGCGAACGTCGCCGTGACGTAGAGCGGCGTGCAGGCGGCCCAACCGATGAGCAAGCGCGTGAGCCGCCGGCCGTACAGGTCCGTTCGGGCGATCAGCAGTGCCAGCGCGGTCCCCAGCGAGAGGGCCAGCGCGAGAGCCACGCCCGCGACCGTGGCCGTATTGCCCAGCAGTACGAGCCAGCGGGCCAGCTCGCGCCACGGGTCCGTCGGTGCCGCCGGGGCCGCGAGCAGCGCGTCGCGCAACGCCACCACGATCGCCCGGATGGGGACCGCCAGAACGATCAGCAGGACCGCCGGCGGCCCGGCGACCACGAGCGCGTTCAGGAGTGTTCTCGGGATGCGCATCTCGACGACGTGCTCCGTCGACTCGGTTGGCGCCGCGTCGCCCGTGCACTCTACGCCGCCGCCGGCCGGCGTGCCCATGACAACATCAGACAGCCGGACTCCGGAATGCGTTGACCGCCCATGACGCGCGGCGTACATTCGTGGCTTCTCGTCGGCAGCCGCGCGCCCCGTGGGCTCGGGCTCCCGGCCGAATCGGACGAGAGATGCTCCCCACCGAGCGGCAAGCCCGTCGTCATGAATTGCGTGGTCGCGTTGCGGGGCGCCTCGCCCTACTCGCGCTCGTTCTGTGGGTGTGGACGGCCGCGCCGGGCCAGGTCCGCCCGGTGGCGATCGAGGGGGCCACGATCTTCACCGGCGACGGCGCCACAATTGAAAGCGGTCGGCTGCTTTTCCAGGGCGGCAAGATCACCGGGGTCGGGCGGGACGTGAGCAAGCCGTTCCTCACCCGCTCAATCGACGCCAAGGGCAAATACGTTACCCCCGGACTGATTGACGCCTACAGCACCCTCACGCTCGGCGTCGCAACCGCCGGCGGCCAGGCCGTCGCGCGGGCCGCAGATGCGTTCGACCCCTACGACCGGGACGACCTGCGGGCAGCGCTGGCCCAGGGGGTGACGGCGGCGTTCGTTCCGGCCCGGGCGGCTGGTGGCGTAGGCGGACTGGGCGCGGTCGTTCGGCTGCGCCCGGGCGCGTCGCGCGAGGAGGTCGTCCTCAAGGACAACGCTGCCCTCTGCGCCACGCTCAACCCCGAGGGGCGCCAGCGGCCCGTGGAGCGTGTCCGAGCGCTGGTCGAGCTGCGCAAGGTGTTCCGGGCCGCCCGGGAGTATCGCGAGTCCTGGGACTCCTATCTCGAAGACTTGAAGGAGTACGAAGAAAAGCTGGCCGAGCGTGCGAAGAAGGGCGAGGCCGGAGGCGATGACACACGCCCGAAGCCCGAAACCAAGCCCGGCGAGTCCCGACCGGGGCCGGCAGGCAAGGCCCAGGAGCGGAAGGACGAGCCGAAGGGCTCCGACGCGAAGGCCGAGGAGAAGAAGGACGAGCTCAAGAAGCCGACCGCGCCGGGCATCGATCGCAACCTGGCGCAGATCCTCAAAGCCCTCGACGGCGAGCTGCGCGTGCACATCGAGGCCCACGAGCCGGCGGACATCCTGAACGTGCTCGAACTCGCGGCAGAGTTCAACCTGGCCTTGGTGCTGGACGGGGCCGCGGGCGCCGGGGAAGTGGCGCCGCGCCTGGCCGCTGCGGGCATTCCTGTCGTGCTCGCCAGCCCGCCGGCGCCGCTCGCCTTCACGCCCGGGCCGGATCGGCTCGCACAGGCTGACGTGGCGGCGCGGTTGCGGGCGGCGGGGGTAGAGGTCTATTTCGGCTCCGGGCACGTGCCCAGCGGAGCGACCCCCGTGCTGGCCCTCCAGGCCGCGCGAGCCATCGGCCAAGGCTATGACGACTCCGATGCGCTCGCCACGCTCACGTCGCGAGCCGCTCGTATGCTTGGCGTTGCGGACCAGGTTGGGCGGCTGGCGTCGGGGCTTCAGGCGGACGTCGTCGTCTGGAGCGACCATCCGTTCGCAGCGGGCGCGCGGGTAGAACGCGTGTTCATCGCCGGCCGCGAGGTCTACGTCGCCGGCGGCGCCGCGCAGGAGGGCGGGGAATGAGTCGCAGAAGCCGTCCGTTCGCCCCCCTCGCTTCCAGAGAGGGGTCGCGGGAGGGTCGGAACATTCGATCCGGGCTGCACCTCGACTCTCCGGTTCTTGTCGACGCAGGTTTCGGGACGCCCCGTTATCCGCTCGCGGGTCGCTGGCGCTCTTGCGGGCTCGCCGTCGTCCTCGCGACGCTTCTCGGCATGGGCGGCATCGCGGCGCGGGCTCAGGCCGACGTGGCGGCCGACGTGCTCATCGAGGCCGCGGGTTTCATCGCCCCCGATGGCAAGATCGTCCGCCGGCCCCGCGTGCTGGTGCAGGGTGGCCGGATTGCCGCCCCGGACGCGGACGCGCCGCACGGCGTCGCCGTACACAGCTACCCACCCGGCGCGGTCGTCTCGGCGGGGCTGATCGACTGCGCCGCCGCCATCGGTGCCCAGGGCGGGCTGGCGGAACGCGGCCAGGCCGTACAGCCGGCGATCCGCGCGGCCGACGCCTTCAATCGGTACTCGTACCAATTGGCCCGCGCGTGCAAGGCCGGCGTGACGGCCTTCGCGCTGGCTCCCGATGATTCGCACCTCATCGGCGGGCAGATTGCGATCTGCCTGACCGCGGGTGGCCGACCCGGCCGCCCCCCGGCGCTGCTGACGGCCGACGGCCCCGTCCACCTCTCGCTCGCGCCCGACGCCTTCATGGTCGATCGCGAACCGACCTCGCGCGGCGGCGCCGTGAGCCTGCTGCGGACGACGGTGCAGCGCGCGCGCGAGGCGAAGGCTGCCGGCCCGCTCGCCGAGTTCGCCCGCGGCCAGCGCGCTGGAATTCTCGCCGCCCCAAGCGGGGCGGACGTCCTGACCGCGGTCGAACTGAGCCAAACGTACGGACTGCGGCTCGCGGTCAAGCACACGGACGACGCCCATCTGGTGGCCGAGTCGCTGACCGGCAAGCTGGCCGGCGTGATCGTCGGGCCGCTCGACTTCTCCGCATCGCCACGCACCGCGCGCGCCGCGGGCCTGCTCGAAGCGCAGAAGATTCCCGTGGCGATCGCGGGGGGGCTTCCGCAGGCGCCACCCGACAGCCTTCGCATCGGAGCGGCCGTGGCTGCTCGGGCGGGGCTGTCCGCTGAAGCCGCTCGGCGGGCCATCACGCTGGTGCCCGCAGAACTGCTGGGAGTGGCGGATACGATCGGATCAATCGAATCGGGCAAGCGCGGCGACCTGGTGGTCTTCTCGGGCGACCCGCTCGACCTGCGCAGCCGCGTGCTGGCGGTCTACGTGGGAGGCGTGCGCGTGTTCGCGGCGGGCCCGGCTGGTGCGGAGGAGGCGCAACCGTAATGCCCAGTGCGAACACGAATCGACGGTGGCTTGCAGCGGCTGCGAGCGTGGCGGTCCTCGCCGCCAGCGGGCTTGCCAACGCTGAGGAGCGCGTCCTGGTGCTGAAGGCGGCCCGGATTCACACGGTCGCCGGCGAACCCGTCGACGGCGGCACGCTCATGATCCGCGGCGGTGAGGTGGCGGCGGTCGGTACCGACGTCGCCGTCCCAGACGATGCCCGAGTCATCGACCTCAAGGATGCCGTGCTGACGCCGGGCCTGGTCGACGCCCTGTGCACGATCGACTCGCGGATCCGGCAGAACTCCCCGAACTGGTCGGTCGGCTCCGTGGACCGCAGCTTCTTCCGCCGCGCTAGCGAGTACCAGGCCGCGGTCGCCCAGGCGGCGGCGCTGAACGTGCACGTCTGCGGCGGCGACTGCGGCGGCCCGCCGGAGAACCCACCGCACGGCCTGTTCGGGCACAACTGCTGCGCCAAGTGCGCTGGCCCGCGGATGGCGTCGACGACGCTCGGTCTGGCCCTGGGGGTCGAAGCCGACCAGACCTGGTCTGAGCAGTCGTCCGAGGTGACGCCGCACCTGCTGGCCATCGACACGGTCAACCTGATGTCCAGCGACTTCAAGCGGCTGCTGGCGGGCGGCGTGACGACGGTGTACGTCTCGCCCGACTCGGCGAACGTGATCGGCAGCCGCGGGACCACGCTCAAGACGGGCGGACCGCTCGATCGCCGCGTGGTGCAGCGGGCGGGCGCCGTGAAGATCAGCGTCGGCAGCGACCCGATCTCGCGCGGACAGGCGAACTTCCTCCCGCCGTTGTACGGCCCGCCGCCGACCTTCCACACCCGCCGTCCGACAACGCGGAGGGGTGTGGACTGGGTGTTTCGCAAGGCATTCTACGACGCGCGACGGGCTGCGGACGGCCTGCCACTGAGCGGGGCCGATACGCCACCGGAGGAGGCGCTCCCGGTCCTGCAGTCGATCCTGGCGGGCGAGACGCCCGTGCGAATCCAGGCCCGCATGCAGCACGACATCTACTCCGCGATACGGCTGGCCGACGAGTTCGGGATCAAGTTCATACTGGAAGAGGCGACCGAGGCGTACCGCGCCCTGCCGCGCATCCAGTCGGCGGGCGTCCCGGTGATCTTCGGACCGATCTACATGCAGGCGTCGGGCTGGCGAGCCTACAGCCGGGAGGTGGACCGGCCCCGGCTCAACACGCCGCGCCAACTCCGCGATGCCGGGATCCCATTCGCGCTGACGGCCCAGGAGATGCGAGACGAGGAAGGGCTCGTGCGGCAGGCGGCGCTGGCCGCGCGGTACGGCCTGACGCGCGAGCAGGCCCTGCGGGCCATCACCGCCCAGCCGGCGAGCCTGCTGGGCCTGGGCGATCGGCTGGGAAGGCTGACGCCGGGCGCGGCAGCGGACGTGGTGGCCTGGAGCGGTGAGCCGTTGGACGCGACCAGCCGCGTGCTGCTTGTGCTGATCGACGGTGCCGTCGTGTATGACGCGCGAGAGAGGAACTGAGCGGGTCGTCACGCAGCGCGCAGCAGGCGCGACGCGGAGGGGCTGCGCGAGACCCGAGTCGAGTAGTGAACGGAGCACATCGATGCGGAAAATCGGGCCTGTGCGCAACGCGCTGAATCTCGCGGCGAGCGGCCTTGCGCTGGCGCTGGGCGTCACCGCGGCGTGGGGCGCACCGCCGCCGGACAAGGTCGCGCTGACCGGCGCGCGGATCATCCCGGTCGTGGGCGTGCCGCTCGCCAGGGGCACCGTGCTCGTGGAGCGGGGCAAGATCGTCGCGGTCGGGGAGAAGGTCGAGATTCCGTACGACGCCCGCGAGGTGGACTGCTCGGGGCAGGTGATCTTCCCGGGAATGGTCCACGCGCACACGGCCCGCGGTCTGGACATCCCCAACGAGCCGCGGCCGGTCGTGCCGCACCTGGACGCCGGCGACGCGCTGGACCCGTCGCAGCTCTTCTTTGAGGACTGCTTGCGGCTGGGCGTCACGACCGTGCATGTGATCCCGGGGAACAACACGGTGATCGGCGGACTGGGGCGGGTCGTGCGGCCCATCGGGCTGACGGTCGCCGACATGACCGTGGTCCCGCAGTCGTTCATGAAGATCTCGGTCAGCGAGAAGTTCGACCGCATCCAGCAGATGGCGGCGCTCCGCGAGGCGCTGGCTGAGCTCGACGACTATTTCGCCCAGCTCGCCGAAAAGCGCTACGAGGAGCAGCTCAAGAAGGACGAGAAGACCCTCGACGTTGGACCGGCCGAGGCCCGCAAGCGCGGCAAGGACCTG
Organism: uncultured Planctomycetota bacterium; assembly: GCA_900696535.1. Classification (GTDB taxonomy): domain Bacteria; phylum Planctomycetota; class Phycisphaerae; order UBA1845; family Fen-1342; genus CAADGM01. The sequence continues at coordinate 12,111 of CAADGM010000103.1, read as the reverse complement.
ATCCGCGCGGAGGATGTCGAGGAACGCTACCGCAACCTGCTGCGGCTGCGCGGCGGACAGGTCCGGGTCGACGGCCAGGACGGTCCGACGCTCTTCAAGCCGCTGGGTGCGTTCGTGTACGTCGATTCCGGGCTGGACGTGGGCAACGCAACGCGGGTGGCCAAGGAGTACGGGTTCTTCGATCGCGTCGTGTTCTGCGTGGGTGGACCGGCGTTCAAGGCCATGGACGAGCTCAAGGCGGCGGCGCGGCCCATCGTGCTGCCCCCGGAGCTTGTGTATCGCGAGACGAACCCGCTGACGGGCGAAGTCCGGGAGACGTTCCTGCCCCGGCCATACTTCGACGCCGGGCTGAAGTTCGCGCTGACGCCCGCCGCGGAGGACCAGTACGCCGAGCGCATGCTGACCTACCAGGCGGCTCGCTGCGTGCGCGAGGGCATCCCGCGCGACGTGGCCCTGCGGGCGATCACGCTGACGCCGGCGGAGATGCTCGGCCTGGCGGACCGCGTGGGGTCGATCGAGGTCGGCAAGGACGCCAACCTGGTCGTGTTCTCCGGCGACCCGCTGGACTTCGACAGCGTAGTCGAGCGCGTCTTCATCGACGGCATCCTGGCCTACGACCGGGCCAAGGACGTGCGGCTCCAGCGGCTGCTTTCCGAGGGGCTCTCCGATGTCAAGGAGAAGCAGCCCGCGCCGCCCGGCAAGACGGACAAGCCTGAAGCGAAGCCCGACGCTGGCGAGCCCGACGCCGACAACGGCAAGGAGAAGCCGGAGTGAAGCGCGCGGCTCGCAGCCTGGTCTGCCTTGCGGCCGTGGGCGGCCTCGCGCTGCTCGCGGTGGTGGCTCACGTTCGGATCGCGGGCGCCGCGCCGCCGAGCGCGCCGCCGAGCGCGCCGGCGACTGAGGTCGCGGCCGCCGAGGCCGACGCGGCGCGCTCGTCGAGTCCCGCGGCGGCGCAGGCTCCACTGCTCGCCGTTCGCGCGCGGGCGATTTACCCGGTCACGACCGCTGTGCCTGGCCCGGTTGAGCCAGGCATCATGCTGCTGCGTGGCGGCAAGGTCGTCGCCGTTGGCAGTGACCTGGCAATACCCGCCGACGCGCGTGTAGTCGACCTGCCCGACCAAGTCGTCGTGCCCGGGTTCGTCTCCGCGGGCGGCATCGAGAGACCGCACGGCGGGGCCGAGTCCGTCAGCGCGGCCTACCGGGCCGTGGATGCGTTCGATCCTTACGCGGACACGCGGCTGTCGCTCTCGCGCGGCGTCTTGACGACGTACCTGAGTCCGGGCGGGCATCGCCTGGTCAGCGGCGTCGGGGCCGTGGTGAAGCTCGCGGGCCCGCGCGACCAACGCGTGCTTCTGGCCGCCGCCGATCTCAACGTGAACTTGGACGCGTTCGATCCGCCGCCGCTGTTCAAGCCGCCGTTCTACGCGTCGTCAGACGTGGCGATCGAACCGGCAATTGTCCAGCGGCCGACCTCGCGGCTTGGGCAACTGCTCGAGCTGCGCGCGCGGCTGATGGCGGCGCGCGAGATCGCTATCGGCGGAACGCGACCCAGCGGGGCGCCGTTTGACGCGCACCAGGCGGCCCTGGCTGACGCATGGCGACAGCGACTACCGCTGCGCATCCAGGCCCGCCGGGCCAGCGACATCGAAAACGCCGTGGCGTTCGTCAAGGAACTTGGCGCCGCGGCGGCTGATGGCCCTGCGGGCGCGTACCTCGTGGCGCTTTCGGAGGGGGAGCGCGTCGCGGAGGCGGTCTGGCAGAGCGGGTTGCCGGTCGTCGTGCGTGTCGAGAGCAGCTTCCGCTCTCCCGGGGCAGACGCCGGGCCGGATCCGGACACGCTCGTCCCGCGGTTGTCGACGGCGGGCCGGCTCGCGGCGGACGGGGCCGCGGCGCGGCTGGCCCTCGCAGCGGCGGAAGGGGACAACGCTCAAGATCTTCGATTCGCGGCGATACTGGCGATTCGCGGGGGGCTGGCCCCCGAGACCGCGTTGGCGGCAATCACGCGCGTGCCGGCCGAGATTCTCGGCGTCGGTGAACGCGTCGGCAGTCTCGCGTCCGGCCGGGACGCCGACTTCCTCGTCCTGAGCGATCGGCCATTCGAGATCGGCGCGACCGTCCTCTCGGCGTACGTGGCCGGTCAACGCGTTTACGAGGCGCCGCCCGCGCCCACGACGCAGCCGGCGTCGCGCGCCGCGCGCATCGAGCCCCCGCCGACGACGGTCATCAAGGCCGGCCGCATCTGGCTCGGCGACGAGGTGCTCGCCGACGGCCAGGTCCTGTTGGAGAGCGGCAAGATCGCCGCCGTCGGGCACCGTGTTCCCGTGCCACCGGGGGCCCGCATCATCGACGCCGGTCGCGATGCGTTCGTCGTGCCCGGCTTCATCGACGCGCACGGGTTCCTGGGCTTGGCGGGCGACCAGACCGCTGCGTCGGCCGAACTGCCGATCGCACGAACCGTGGCGGTCGCGGATCGCCCGATGCTGCGCGTAGCGCAGGCGGGCGTCACGACGGTCCTGCTGGCTCCCTACCGAGTGGCGGGCAATGGTGGGCGCGTCGCGGCCATCAAGACGTACGGGCTCGACCGAGACGAGCTCGTATCCCGCGACGTAGCCGCGGTGAAGTACTCCCTGCGCGGCAAGGACCCGGTGACTGAAGTCGAGTCGATCAAGCGGCTCGTCGAGGCGGCCAGGCGCTACGACGAGCAGTGGAAGAAGTACGACGAAGACCTCGCCAAGTGGAAGGCCGGCGAGAAGCCCGCCACCCCCGCACGGGCAGAGAGCGAGGAAAAGAAGGAAGTCAGAGTCGACCCCATCACCGGCACGTGGGAGATCACGCTTAGCGGCGAACCGCTTCCCGAGCCCGTGAAGGTCACCGCCAAGCTGCGCCTCACCGGCGACGCGATCGAAGGCCGCATGACGGACCCCGCCTCCGGTGAGGAGGTCCCTCTCACGGGCACGCTGAGCGGACAGGACGTGCGGCTCGAAGTCGACGTCGATACGCCCATCGGTAAGCCCGTCATCACGGCCCGGCTCGAGCGCGAGGACTACATGAAGGGCGCGGTGACGATCGCGAACTTCAGCATCGACCTCGAGGCCATCCGCGTCGACAAAGGCGCCGTGGAGTTCAAGGTCACGCGCCGCCGCGGGAAGACCAAGGACGGCCGGCCCGAGCCGCCGAAGGTGGACGAGGCGTTGGAGCCGCTTCGCGCCGTCCTGGGTGGCCGCGCGGTCATCGTCGTCGAGGCCGACGGCGCCTTGGCAGTGAACCTCGCCCTCAAGACGCTCGCTGACGAGCTGAAGCTGCCGGTGGTGCTGCTCGCGCCGGACGGGCTGGCGGACTTCGTCCAGATCATCCGCCCGCGCAGCCAGGGCGTGGCCGTGGCCGTCGGGCCGGATCTCGTGCGACCGCGCGGCGGCGTGCTGTACCACGCGGCGGTCGACTACGCGCGCCAGGGAATCCGGATCGGGCTGCAGTCGGCCGCGGAAGACGCCGCCCGGAACCTGCCGCTCATGGGGCTATACGCGGCCCAGTCTGGCCTGGGCGGGGACGGTGCGCTGCGTGCGCTGACGATCGACGCCGCCCGCATGTACAAGCTCGATGACCGCCTTGGCGCGATCGCGCCCGGCAAGGATGCCGACCTGCTGATCTTCACCGGCCACCCGTTCGACGCGGCCAGTCGGCTCGAGCGCGTGATCGTCGGCGGCCGCGAGGTGCCCCGTGACCCGCTGTGAGCCACGACCGAGGTGCACGACGATGTCGCAATGGAGCCGAGACACTGCATGGCCCAGGTGGAGGGCTGCGTTGGCCGTCGCGCTGACGGGCGCGCTCGCCAGCTTCTCAGTCGGCGCCGAACGGACCGCGGCGCCAATCACCCCAGGGAGCGCGCCGCGGCCCCAGACGACCCCGGCGCCACTCGCGCTGCGCGTGGCCAAGGTCGTCGCACTGGATGACCGTGACACGGTGATCAACAACGCCGTCGTGCTTGTCCGCGATGGGCGCATCGTGGAACTGGGCCCCGCGAGCAAAGTGACGGTTCCGGATGGCTGCCGCGTGCTCGACTTCCCCGAGCACTGGCTCATCCCCGGACTCGTCGAGGCACACAACCACCAGGCTTCGGGCGGCTGGGGCGACCTGAACGACATGGTCTACCAGGCCAACCCCGGCCTGGACACCCGCTCCGTCCCGCAGCCCGACGCCTACTGGAACGAGACCTCCCGCTGGGGGGGCGTAACCACCGCCATCATGATCCCCGGGTCCGGCACGAACATTTCCGGCTTCGGCACGCTGGTGAACATCGGCGGACACACGCCGGACGAGATGATTCTCCGGGCGCCCGGCTCGTTGAAGATCGCCCAGGCCGGAAACCCTGAGTGGTACTTCGGCGGCAACGGGCGGATGTTCATGAACTGGAACACGCGGCAGACGCTGACCAAGGCCCGCGACTACAACGCGGCCTGGGAGCGGGCCGAGTCCGATCCGAACGCGCCGCGGCCGGCGTTCGATCCGATCTGGCACACGTTCCGTGATCTGTTCCAGTTGAAGATCCCCGTCACGGTCCACACCCAGATCTACCAGGTCGTGCACGCGACCGTGTTCATGGTTCACGGCGAATTCGGCCTGCGGACCATCCTGGACCACAGCGAGTTCGACGGGTGGAAGCTCGGCCCGATCGTAAAGGACCTCGACATCTGGACCGTCTGCGGCCCGCGGAACTACCACTACGACTCGCTCGGCCGCCGCTTCATCGGGTACACGGCGGCGTACTGGGCCCACGGCGTGCGGCGCATCGGCATCAACACCGACTCGCCCGTGCTCCCTCAGAACCAGCTCAGCACCCAGGCGGCCATCAACTGCTGGTTCGGCTTCCTGCCGTATCCGGCGCTCAAAGCGGTCACGGCCGTTCCCGCCCAGGCGCTTGGGACCTATGACGAGCGCGGCAGTGTCGAGAACGGCAAGATCGCGGACCTGACCATCTGGACGGGCGACCCGCTCGACCCCCGTTCGGCGTGCGTACTGACGATGACCGGCGGCGAGATCGTGTACGACGCCTCGCAGGGCGTGCGGCGCTTCTAGGCAGGTGTCATGACGATACTGAACACACGCTCCCGACCCTCTCCGCCGCCCCGCACCCACGCTCACGTGGCGCGATGGCTCCTGGCCCTGGGCATGCTGCCGGCAGCGCTGCTGCCACCGGCGCCGGCGGCCGGCGCCGAGGGCGACGAGCCCTTCGTGGTCGTTCGCGCTCGCAAGGCGATCACGGTCAGCGGCGAGGAGATCAACGACGCCGTCATTGTCATCGCCGGCGGAAAAATCGAGAACGTGGGCAAGGGTCTGGAGTACCCGCTCAATTCGCGGGTGATCGACGTCCGCGACCGCGTCGTCATGCCCGGGCTGATCGCCCCACGAACGCGCGTGGGCCTGCCGCCCATGCAGCGCAAGGGCGTGCACGGTGACTTCTCCGTCGCGGCCGAGTACTTCCCGCTTCCCGAAGTGAACATCGAGCTGCTGCGGGCCGGCTACACGACCGTCGCCCTGGTCCCCGGCGGGGAGGACATCCCGGGGCGAGCGATCGTGGTGCGCACGGGCGGACCGCCCGAAACGCGAACGCTCCGGTCTCCTTCCTACCTCCGCGTGGCCCCCGACAAGAAGGTGCTGCGCGAGGCCCTCGAGCGCGCCGAGAAGGAAATCGAGAAGCAGAAGAAGGCCCGCGAGGACTTCGACAAGAAGCAGGAGGAGCGCCGCAAGAAGGAGGCCGAGGCCGCCAAGGCCGCTCCTCAGACCCAGCCCGCGACGCAGCCCGGCCAGCCGCCCACGACTCAGCCCGAGGCCGCCAAGGAACCGGTCTTCGAGCCGCCGCCGATCGATCCGAAGCTCCAGGTGCTCGTCGACCTTATCCAGAAGAAGCAGGGCGAGCTGGCGCTGCTCGAAGTCGGCGGGGCCGGCGACGTTGTGCTGTTCGGCGACGTGCTCAAGAAGCACGACATCGCCCACGCCTACGCGCTGCGGCACCTGCTGTCGACGGACTTCCGGTACGTTGCGGACCAGCTCGGGCAGCAGCACGCCCGCGTGGTCATGCTCCCGATCATCACGTACTGGTCGGGCTCGGTGGAGCGCGAGCACCTGCCGCGAATGCTGAGCAAGGCCGGCTGCGAGGTCTCGCTGAATCCGCTGACAGATCAGCCGCGCGAGTTCCAGCGGATGTTCACGCGCCTGGCCGAACTTGTCCGCGAAGGCTGGCCGCGCGAGGAAGCGCTGAAGTCCGTCACGCTGCACCCGGCGCGCCTGCTGGGTCTGGACACGCGGCTTGGCTCGATCGAGAAGGGGAAGGACGCCGACCTGATCCTGCTCGATGGCGATCCGCTCGACCCCGGGGTCCGCGTGCGCGGCGTGATCATCGGCGGCGAGCTCGTTTTCGAGCTGGATCGCAGCCCCGAGGGCCAGTACGTGATCAAGGAGTCGAGGTGATGCGCCGCGCTTGCACGATAAGTCGGCTCGCCGGCGTGCTCGTCGGGCTGGTCGCGGCGGTGGCCGCCGTGGCCCAGTCGACGGAACCCGAGTCGCGGCCCGCCGACAGTCAGCCCGCCGAGACCCAGTCGGCGACGCAGCCGACCAGCGCCCCGGCTACCCGACCGGCCAGCGGGCCGACCACGGCACCCACCACGACGGCCGCTTCGGCTCCCGCAACAGCGACGGCGACGACCACGACGCAAGCCGCCGAGAAGCCGAAGGACCGCTACCTGGCCGTGATCGGCGGCCGCGTGCACACCGTCGCCGGGCCGGTGCTCGAGAAGGCGACTGTGCTCAGCAAGAACGGCGTGATCACGGCGATCGGCGTCGACGTGCAGCTCCCGCAGGATTGCCAGGTGGTCGATGCCGCCGGCTGCGACGTGTACCCGGGCCTGATCGCGGCCGTGTCTTCGGGCATCCACGGCGGCGACGACCCACGCGATACGACAAACGTCTACTCGACCAACATGGCCGTCGCCCTGGCGGCGGGCATCACCACCGCCCTGACCGGCAACACCGCCTCGAAGCTCACCTTCGGAACCACCGAGGATCTGCTCCTGCGGCAGGGCGTCTTCGTCGAGCTTCAGTACTCGCGCCGCAGCCCGATTGAGCGGGCACAGCTCGTGGCGGACCTCGAGCGCGTCCGCGGCTACCTGCGCGACAGCGAGAAGTTCGAGCGCGAGAAGCAGACCGACCCGAACGCGAAGCCCCCGGACAAGGAGTGGCTCAGCGGCAAGTACGAGACCTACCGCAAGCTGCTCACGGGCGAGGCGATCGCTGTCATTTCCGCGGGCCAGATGCAGGACTGCCTGGACGCCGCTCACCTGGCCGGCCGGTTCGGATTCAAACTGACGCTTCGCGGGGCCTACGAGGGCTGGATCGTCGCCTCGGAGCTAGGTCGGGCCGGCGTCGGCGCGATCATCACGCCTCGGGCCGAGGTTGCCGAAAACCGAGAGGCGAATCGTCCGACCGGCTCGACGATCGAGAACGCGCGCATCCTGTACGAGCGGGGCGTGCCGCTGGCGGTCGTGCCGCCGACGACGTCGATTCTGTATTGGGGCGTCGGGGGACGCGACCTGCTGCACCTGAATCTGGAGGCGGCCTTCACGGTGCGCGGGGGGCTCTCGAACGAAGACGCGTTAAGGACGCTGACGATCGGCGCGGCGCGCGTGTTGGGGCTGGACCACCGCGTCGGTTCGCTCGAGGTCGGCAAGGACGCGGACCTGGTCGTGGCCGACGGCGACATCCTGCACTACATGACGCAGGTGCGCTACACGATCGTCAACGGGCGCGTGGCGTACGACAAGGCGAAGGACACGCTCTTCGCGCACATCCGCCCCGAGGGGCGACGCGACCAGGTCCCCCGGTTCGACGACATCTGGCCACGGCGGCTCGAATGGCGCGAGTGAGCGGGCCCTACGACTCCGCCAGCGGCACCCGCGGCGCATCCCCCCAGAGGCCATCCAGGTCGTAGTAGGCGCGGTGCTCCGCGTCGAAGAGGTGTACGATCACGTCGACGTAGTCGGCCAGCAGCCAGTTCGTGTTCGTCCGGTCCGGCGACGTAAAAGGCCGCCGCCCGTGCGTGCGGGCGAACTCCTCGATCTTGTCCAGCACGGCGCGGGCCTGGCGATCCGACGTGCTCGTGCCGAGCACGAAGAAGTCGGCCAGGTTGCTCAGGCCGCGCAGGTCAAGAATGACGACGTCTTCGGTGCGGACCTCGCCGGCAATCCTTGCGGCCGCCTGCGCGAACGCGAGCGCCGCGCCTTCTTGGAGGCTGGACGGCGACGGGGGCGCGTCGTTGGGCTCGTGCGTGGGATGGTCCATTACGTCCCGGCGTCACCACGGGACGCCCACCCGGAAGAATCCCGCGGGGCTGAGCTGCCGGGGGCCGGCGAGCCGCCGGCAAGGGCGGCAAGGCACCCCGGTCAGACCCAGATCTGTTCCTTGGCGATCCGCTTGAGGCTCTTGCGCACCCGGCGGCGGCGGCGTTCCGATGGCTTCTCGTAGTAGGCGTTCCGCTTGATGTCGCGGGTCAGCCCCTCTTTCTCACACAACTTCTTGAAACGGCGAACCATCTGCTCCACCGATTCGCTGCCGCGAGCCTTCACCCTGATCATGCGCACTGCCTCATCGGAGTATCCTCACAGGTCCCAGGAGCGTGTCCGGACGCTCCAGCCGAGAACCCCAGATCGTACCGCAACGGCCGCCCTTGGCAACCCCCGCCGTCGCGGTGGCACGCGGGCACGTGCACGTGCCGCTCGCGACGCCCTTACAACACCGGCCCGAGCCCGGTCCCCCACACCAGGCCCGACGCCGGTCGCCCGCCCGGTTCGCCGGAACGAGTCAGGGCTGCCGCCCGGCTGCCTGCGGCCCGGCGGCGAGCTCCTTGAGTACCGCGTCGATCCGGGCTTCGAGCTGTCGCTCCTGCTCCTCCGAGACGCCCGAGAAGGCCATGAGAATGTTGCCGTCCGGGCCGATCAGGTAGAACGTCGGGATCCCATTGACCATGTACGCGCTGGCGACCGCGTCGCCATTGACCAGTGTCGGGTACGTGTACTTGTTGCGCTTCATGTAGCCACCCGGGTCGGGGCTCGGGCCGCGCTCCCAGGTGCTCACGCCGAAAACCGCCACCGGCTTATCCTGGTACTTCTCGTAAAGCTTCTGGATTCGAGGCATGACCATCCGACATGGGCCGCACCACGTCGCCCAGAAATCCAGCAGGACGACCTTGCCCCGCAGGTCCTTCAGGGCCACGTCCTTGCCGTCCGCGGTCTTGAGCGTGAAGTCCGGTGCGGGGGTGCCCGGCTCGAGGAATCGCTTCCCGTTGGCCACGGGCGGTGGAGGGGGGGCCGACTCGAGCTTCCGATACCCGTCCGGCGCGGACAGCGCGAAACGCTTCTCGGGCAACTCAGGGTCGACCTCAAGGCCCGAGAGCCGCAGTTGAATCGTCGAATCGCCGACTGGCGTGAGGCTGACGATGTCGTAGCCGCGTGGCAGGAGGTCGTCCTTGCCGATGAACCAGCGGAACTTGCCAGGCCGGCCGGCGAAACTGGTCTCGATGATGTGGCACGTCACGTCGTCGACCGCGGCGGTGCCCACGTACGTCAGCGTGCCCGACCGCAGGTCCTCGACGTACGGCTCGGCGGCGATGAAGTCGTCGATCCGCGTGCTCATCGTGTTCTTCAGGTAGGTGACACCCTCGGCGTAGGGCTTGTCGTCGTACGTGCGCTGCGTGTGGTTCACGACCACGATGCGCCCGGCGTCCGACACCATCTCGACGCGATAGGGAGGCGTCGCGTCCTTCGGCGTCACCTCGACCTCGGCGTAAAGGCTCCCCTGGCCGGCAGGGCTTCGTTGCATCGTGACCTTGCTGCTCATCGTGGGAAAACGTTGGGCCAGCACCCCTTGCGAGGTCGTCCGCGACTGGTATCGAACCGCCTTCGTCGCGCGGATTCGCCCCTGGGACTCCGTCAGCAGCGCCCGTGCGTCACGAGACGCTGACGCGTCCCCGAAGGCGAGAAGCGAACCGCATAGCAGCACCGATAGCCCACACGCCACGAACCGGGTCATTGTCACTGGATTCTCCGAGAGCAACGCCGCTGAGCCGCCCCGCCCGGCGGGCGGACACCATCGTGAGATCGTATCGGATCGGGGCGGTATTCCCAACCCCGCCGCCGCCCCGGCAAGCTACCGCCACGGTTGACGCCGCCCGTCCGGCCGATGATATTGCCTGCGATTATCGGTTCTTGCCAGGCCGGCGGAGCGCCGTGCGCTTTCGATCGGCCGGAGGGAGTGAGTCTATGCGCTTCAGTCGCCTCAAGGCGAGCCTGCTTGCCCTGGTGTCCGGCGGAGTTTGCCTCCAGGTCGTGAGCTGCTTCGACGTCGTCACCGCGGTGTCCAGCGCGCTGACCGCCGGCGGCGTGCTCTACCTGGTTCGCCGCGTCATCGACTGACGTCGTTGCGCCCGCCGATCGTTGACACGCAGCGCGGCGCACCGCTCGCGTGCCGCCTGTCGAGCTATGCACCCCACGCTGGCCCCCCGGTGTACGCGCACTTGGCGTCGCTGGGCATTCGCCACGTGGAGGTCAAGCTCGTCGCCCGAACCGACGTTCGGGTTCTCGAGCGCGAGTTGGCGGCGCATGGCTTGGCAGTCGTCACCGTCCAGGCACAGATCGATCTGTCGCGTGAAGATACCGCCGAGCAGCTCACCGCCCAGGCGGAGGACATCGCGCGGCTGGGGGCTCGGCATGTGCTCCTGGCGTCATCGGCCGGCGCCGTCCCCCTCGTCGACGCGTACCGGCGGCTGCGCCGGGCGGGGGATGCGGCCACGCGGCACGGATTGACGCTTCTGCTCGAAACACACCCCGACCTGGTCACCAACGCCGACGTCGGGCTGGCCACGATGGCCGGCGTCGACCAGCCTTCCGTGCGGCTCAACTTCGACACCGCCAACATCCACTTCTACAACGATGATCGTGACCCGGTCGCGGAGCTTCGGCGGCTGATGCCGTTCGTTGCGGGCGTTCACCTGAAGGACACGCCGGGCGGCCGCGGCGTACGCCTTTTCCCGCCGCTGGGCCGCGGCATCGTCAACATTCCCGCCGTGTTCGACGTGCTTGAGGCCGCGGGATTCCCGGGGCCCTGCACAATCGAGCTCGAGGGCCCGCCGGGGCGGCCACGGTCATTCGAGGACGTCTGCTCGGACGTGGCTGCGTCGGTGGCCTACCTTCGCCGGCTTGGTCGCCTGTAGCGAAGATCCGGCCCATCAACGTCGCACGCCGGCGCCTTTTTCGCTGGCCGTGCCGATAGAATCGGCGCTAAGCTCGGAAGCGCCGCCATGCCCTACGGAAACATGTCCATCGAGGAGCTCGCCCGCCACATCGGCATGGATGCGCGCCTGGTGCGCAAGTGGGCGGAGAAGGGCAAGCTGCCCGGTCAGCTCGTGGGCGGGCAGTGGCGCTTCAACCGGGCGGCGCTGCTCGAGTGGCTCCAGCAGCACATGCACTCGCTTGAGGAGGAGCACGTCCGCAACCTGGAGCGGGCCATGCGGGCCTCGCCGGGTGATGCCCTGGTCGCGGCGTACCTGCCCACCGAGGCCGTCGAGATGAACCTGGCCGCGCGCTCGCAGAACTCCGTGCTGCGGGAGCTGGTCAACCTCGCGGCCCGCACCGGGCTCGTCTACGACGAGCCGGGCCTGCTCGAGGCGCTCGTGCAGCGCGAGTCGCTCGGCTCGACCGCGCTGCCCCGCGGCATCGCCTTCCCGCACCCGCGACGGCCGCTGCCCTTCGCGACCGCGGAGCCGCTGCTGGCCTTGGCACGCGTGCCGGCCGGCATCCCCTTCGGCGCCCCGGACGGCAGGCTGACCGACATCTTCGTCCTGGTCTGCGCCCAGACGGACAATCTCCATCTCGGCCTGCTCGCCCGGCTTTCGATGATGTTCAGCCGGGGCGTCGCCGATGATCTGCGCGACGTGTCCGACGCGACGGAGGCGGTCGCGCTGATGATCCGCACGGAGGCGGCGCTGCTGGCAACGAAGTAGCTTGACTTCGAAGCGGCGGACCTTCGCGTCCGGCGAGCAGTGGTGCCAGCCCCCCACGTCCGGCG
>CAADGM010000102.1 GCA_900696535.1 uncultured Planctomycetota bacterium | reverse complement strand
TCGCTGGGAGGACGGGGCGCGTGTCACCCAAGCGCACCGGGCGAAACCGAACCGCACCCGTCAAGAACCGTCGCCGCTTCCGGCCGCGGTCGCTCCCTGCCAGTCGCGGCTCGGATCCAAAGCAGGTTCTGTCAAGCGCTTGCCGGCGCCTAGGGGTCGAAATTGGGTTGCAGGGCGGCGAAGTCGCGCAGGTCGACGTCGAAGTCGTCGTCGCTATCGCCCAGCAGGCAGAACTCCCCGGGTATGTACGTGATGTCCGGCCCCTGCATGCAGAAGACCATGATCTCGAAGTCGTCCATGTCGACGTCGTTGTCGCCATCCAGGTCGCCGAACGGGGGCGGCTCAGGCGGACTGCACAGGGCGAAGTCCTGCCGCGTCAGGCGACCGCGCAGGACGGGCACATTGTTCAACGTGACTGGGTCGCACGTGCCGTTGCTCGCCGTGACGCTGTAGAGGCCGCCCTCGATCCCCGCGGGCAGCAGCGTGATGACGTAGTAGCCGTTCGCGTCGGTCGCCACGGCCGGGAAGCCCAACGCCTGCACGAGCGCGCCATCGACGGGCTGATTCGTGCTCGCGTCGATCACGCGCCCCCAGAGCGTCCCCTCCGTCGCCAGGTTCGGATCGCGCCACGGCATCGTCGGCGTCGGAGCCGTCTGCGTGTAGAGATTCGTCGAGACGTACGTGTACCAGGTCCAGTCGTTCTCCGGCGTGCCGTTGATATTCTCGTCGGCCGTCGAGTAGTAGGAGTAGTTCACCGCCCCGTCGCAACCGGCGTTCAGCGAGTACGCAAGCTGCGTCACGCTGTTCGCCTTCGTGTTCAGGTAATTCCCCTGCCCCATGAACATGTGCCGCTGGTAGCGCCAGCCGATCGCCGCGACGACCCAGTTGCGATACCAGGTCGCCTCGGTGCTGACGTGCTCGCGCTTGTAGTTCATCGGGATGCCGGCGTCGAGCCAGCCGCGCTCCATCCACATTCGCCAGTTCTGAAACAGGTTGTAAGCGTCCGAGTTGGTGAACAGCGCAGGCGCATTGCCGAACACGATCAGGTCGGCTGTCAGGCGCAACGGCTGCCGTGGATTGCTCGTGACCGCGGGGATCTCGGCCCGCAGGCGACGAACGAGCTCGTCTATGCCCTGGCGGCGGAAGTTGTTCCACGACGTGTTGCCGGTCGGCGGCGGCGTGCCCACGTAGCCGGTCAGCCGGCGAAACCGGGCCAGCGAAGACTGCTGATAGCTCGCGTCCGCCGGGTATCCGGCGTCGGTCTGCACGTAGCGGATGTAGTCCAGGTTGATGCCGTCGATCGCGTAGTTCGTGCACAGCTCGCGCACGATGCTGACGAGGTACTCCTGCACGTCCGGCGAGCCGGGGTCGAACGTGTAGTGGCTCCCCACGGTCGCCGGCCCGCCACCGCTGGCGGCCTGCGGCACCATCAACCAGTGCGGCCGGGCGGCCAGGTAGCTGTTGCCGGGCGGCGGCCACGTGCTGCATACGCGGAAGGGCACGATCCAGGCGTGCACCTCGAGGTTGTTCGCGTGCGCGGCCGACACGAGTTGTGCCAGCGGGTCGATTCCGCCGGTGATGTCCGAGGCCTTCGGCACGATCGCCGAGTTCCAATACGCGCCGTGTCCGTTGGCCCCGGTGTCGTGGAAGGCGAGCACTTCGATGATGATGGCGTTGTACCGCCCAGCCACCGCGCGCGAGATCAGGCTGTTGATCTGCGTCTGGTTCTTGAAGCCCGCGTTGAAGGCGTCCGCCCAGAAGGCGCGGAACTGCGGCGGATTCTCGGGATCATCGGCGAACTGAGCCCGCGCGGCCGAGGCTGCCAGGCACACGAGGCCGATCGCGACGAGCCGAGCCGGCAGAACCTGTGCCGGGCGCGAATGATCCAGGCGGAACCGAGACGCACGAGGAGTGGCGGCGGCGGTGTTCATACAAGCTTCCAGGTAGGCGGCTGTGCCGTCCTCGCGCGGCCCGGGACTTATCGGCTCTCTGCCACGCGCGTCGGCTCACTGCATCATACCGAGCCCGACCGCCCCGCAGGAGGCCAAAGTCGCGCCGGGCCGGTAACCGCGCCTTCCGAGAGGCGCGCCGGCGCACAGCGCCCGCCGGCAACCGGGCGCCGGTGCGGCCAACTGGACCCCGGCTTCTGCGGGGGGGGCGGGACGAATCGCAGCGACATTCCGGTGCAAAGCGGGAATCCAGGCCCAGTTCCGTCATTCCCGCGAAAGCGGGAGTCCACACCCTCCTATCAACGACCGGAAACCCAGGGCCCGCGGGCGCGGCCAGCGCAGCGCGCGTCCAGCCGGCGGCGCCGGTCCCCCCCCGTCACAAGCTCCGGTCCAGCCGCCGGTACTGAATCGCCTCGTGCAAGTGCGTCGCGCGGACCTCCGCGTCGCCGGCCAGGTCCGCGATTGTGCGGGCGACCCGTAGCACCTTGTCATGTGCGCGGGCACTGAGCCCTAGTTCGCTCACGGCCTGCCGGAGCACGCGCTCCCCCTCCGCGTCGATGGCGGCGAACTTGCGGAGTTGACGCGATGACATGCTGCCGTTCATCGTCGTGTTTTCGCGGCCGAACCGGTCGCGTTGCACCCGCATGGCCCGCTCTACCTGGGCCCGCAGCGTAGCACTGTCCGTCCCCGGCTGTAGCTCGCGCAGCGCCGCGATCGGCACCGCGGGCACCTCGACGTGAATATCGATCCGCTCGAGCAGCGGGCCGCTGATCCGCGCCAGGTAACGATCAATCTGCGGCGCCGAGCACTTGCACGCCCGGCGCGGATCGGTGAAGTACCCGCACGGACACGGATTCATCGCGGCCACCAGCAGGAAGTTGGCCGGGAACTCCACCGCGCTGTGTGCTCGCGCGATCGTCACGACCCGGTCCTCGATCACCTGACGCATCGACTCGAGCACGGCCCGCGCGAACTCGGGAAACTCGTCCAGGAACAGCACCCCGTGGTGCGCCAGCGAGACCTCCCCCGCCGTCGGGATCGTGCCCCCGCCGACCAGCGCCGGCGTGCTGATCGAGTGGTGCGGCTGCCGAACCGGCCGCGTCGCCAGCAGCCCGGTCCGCGGCGGGAGCTTGCCGCAGGCCGAGTAGATCCGCGTCGTCTCAAGTGACTCCTGGAGCGTCATGCTCGGCAGGAGCGTCGGCAGGCGCTTGGCCAGCATGGTCTTGCCCGTGCCCGGCGGGCCGATCATGAGGACGTTGTGCCGGCCCGCCGCCGCGACAAGCAGCGCCCGCTTGACGTGCTCCTGCCCGCGCACGTCGGCGAAGTCGACCTCGTACTGTGACGCCTGGCGGAAGACGGCCTCCAGGTCAACGCGCGTCGCCTCGAGCTCGAGCTGTCCTGCCAGAAAGCCCGCCGCTTGCGCGAGTGAGTCCACCCCGTACACCTCCAGCCCGTCGACCACCGCGGCTTCCTCGGCGTTCTCCCGGGGGACGATGCACCCGCGAAAGGCGTGCTCGCGACAGAGCATCGCCAGCGAGAGCGCGCCGCGGATGGGGCGCACCTGCCCGTCCAGAGAAAGCTCGCCGGCGATCATGTACTGGCCGGCGGCTTCGCTGCGGAGCTGGTCATCCGACAGCAGCAGGCCCAGCGCAATCGGCAGGTCAAAGGCCGGTCCTTCCTTCTTCACGTCCGCGGGTGCGAGATTCACCGTGGTTCGCGTGCGCGGCAGCGTGAAGCCCGAGTTGAACAGCGCACTGCGGATGCGGTCGATGCTCTCTTTCACCGCCGAGTCGGGCAGGCCCACGAGCGTGGGCGTGCCGAAGCCGCGGCCGCTGACGTCCACCTCGATCTCGCAGGGACGGGCATCGATCCCCACCAGTGCGACGCTGTGCAGTCGTGAGAACATCGGGGGCGGATTGTAAACGGGAGACGCGCGGCCGTTGAGGGCCCGGTCACGCAATGAACGCGGCGGGTCCGAGCGCGTTGCTCGGCCCCGCCGATGCTCGCTTGGCCGTCGACTCGGTCGTCGGCGCCCTACGGGCAATTCGTCCCGATCAGCGCGACGAACGGGTCGATGTCGTCGAAGGTAACATCGTTGTCGCCATTGCAGTCGGCGTTCAGCCACGGGCAGTCCGGATACGGCCAGCCCACACCGCCCGCGTAGCCCAGCGCCTCGACGAACAGATCAATGTCGTCGAAGGTCACCTGCCCGTCGCAGTTGACGTCGCCCGGGCAGCCTGCCGGTACGTCGCACTCGTCCGGGATCCCGTTGTTGTTGAGATCCTGGCTGTACGGCACCGCCGCGTACGCGAGCGAGTCGAGCTGGATGTAGACGGCGTCGACACAGCCCGGCGGCGTCGGATTCACGCCCGGCGACGGAACCAGCGTCAGCGTGACCGGGCCCCCGCCACGAGCCGCGTTCCAGGTCGCGGCCGGCACGTTGAGCGTCGCGGTGACGGGGACGCAGTCCAAGCCGTTCAGCTCGTAGAGCCGGCCGACGTTGGTCGCATTGACGAACACGTCAACGTACTCGCTGCCGGTGTTCAGATCGCCGACGGCGGTGAACGTCATGCTGACCGTCCCGGCGGCATCCTGGGGCGCGTACAAGGTGATCGTCGGGCTGGGCTGGCCCGTGCCAAACGGCCAGAGCTTCACCGACCGCGCGGAGTACGACGTCTTCAGGTCGCAGGCATCCAGAACGCCGTTGCCGTTGCAGTCCAGAGCAGGATTGAGGGCGAGTTCGGTCGCATCGTCCACGTTGTTGCCGTCGCAGTCGCGGAACGTGGTGAAGGAGCGCGAGGCCGGGCTCGCCGTCGTGGTGCCCCAGAAGTTGCTGGCCTCGATGCGCCAGTAGTAGGTCGTGTTCTCGACCAGCGGCGTACCGACCAGTGAGAGCGACGTGCCCGCAACCCCAGCGAAAACCTGTGCATTCAGGCTGTTGAAGGTCGGCGTCGTGTCGATCGTGACCGTGTACGTGTCCGCCTGGCTCGAAGCCGTCCAGGTCAGCGGACCAATGACGCTCACGGCCGTCGCTGCGTTCGCGGGCGAGACGGGACTGAACGCGCCGGGGAGACTGAAGACGTAGTTGACCGCGTTGTTGGCGTTCACGAACCCGTAGCCGAAGTCCGTGTCCGGTCCGGCCGGGCCAAGGTCCATGCAGGTGGCCTGCATGATCGTCTCGATCTGGAGTGGGCCAAGCGTGGGGAATCGCGAGGCAACCAGGGCGGCTACGCCCGCCGCGTAAGGCGACGCGAACGAGGTGCCGTCGACCCACGTGTAGTCGCCACTGGAGTAGCCCGCGGACCCGGTGCGGTCGGTCGTGTACACGTTCGACCCGGGGGCCGAGAACATCAGGCCCGGGCCGTAGTTGCTGTAGCTGGCCCGTGTGCCGGTGTGCGTCAGCGCCCCGACAGCGCAGACGGTGCTCAGCGAGGCCGGATAGCCGATACCGAGCTGGCCGTCATTGCCCGAAGACGCGAAGTGGATCAGGCCGGCGTCCCGCGCGAGCTGGTACGCCGTGGTCACGGTCGCCGTCTGCCCGAAGCCCAGGCTGGCGTTGGTCACCTTCAGGCCGTTGGTGACCGCGTAGTTCAGCGCGGCGGCGAACCACGTGTCCTGGCCCGTGTATGTTCCGTTGCACACGTCCGCGCGACCTACCTTTAGTGAGACCACCTTGCATTCCGGCGCGATGCCCACCACACCCAGCGAGTTGTTGAACCGCGCCGCGACGCAGCCTGCGACCGCCGTGCCGTGATTGTCGCACACCGTCTGCGGACCACCGCCCACCGTTCCCGCGCCGGTGAAGTCGGCGCCTGGCTCGTTATTGAGGTCGGGGTGATTCTGCTGGATGCCGAGGTCGAGAATCCCGACCTTGACGGTCGCCGAGCCGAGGATCACGTCCCAGGCCTCCGGCCCATCCATGTCGAAGTCGTTCAGCCCCGCGCCCTGGTTGTTGATTGTCTGCCCGGTGTTGTGGATGCCCCACAGCCGAACGAAGAACGTGTCGTTCGGGATGATCCCCGTAGTGCCCGTCTGGAGTTTGTCGGGCTCGGCGTAGAGCACGTCGGGGAGCTGCGCCAGCGCGTTGGCCGCTTCCAACACGTCGAACCCACTCCGCGAACCGCTCTCGACCAGGTAGAGGCCGCTGATGCCCGCGAAGTCCGCCTCGAGGATGCGGCCGCCCGTCAGGGCGATGATCGCCGCCTCGGCCTGCTCCGGCATCACGCCGGCCTGGAAACGAACCAGGATCTGCCGCGTGATCAGCAACGGCAGGCCACGCGCGTCCGTGAACACGGGCGACACGAACTGCGTGGATCCATCCTGCGCGAGCGTGGAGACAAGTTGCTCAACCGCGGCCGCGTCCCGCATGCCGCCCTCGGTCGGCACCGCCCACCACTTGTCGTGCGCGAAGTGCTCAGTGTCCGCGGCGCTCAGGCCCGCGGCGCGACTCAGCCCCGCCGCGAGCTGGTCGCGTGCGTCAGGCCGATCGCTCAGCACGGCCACGCGCGACGTGTCGAGCCCCAGCCAGATCGGCTGATCGAAGTAGTAGTAGGCGTAGGGCGGATCAGCCAGCGCCGCGGCCACCGCGCCCCCAGCCAACAACAGTGCCACGACGAACGTCAGACCACCGCTTCCACGAACCCTCGTCATTGCTCTCTCCGCGTGAGGTCGGGCGACTGAACCGTACCACCTCGGTCCAGTTTCGACCCTGGTTAGAGTGTGCCTGCCGGTCGGCGGACCGGAGACGCAGCCGCGCAAGCCCAATTGCACCTTCTGAAGCGGGCGCGAGCTAGGCAACCGCGGCGTGGCGGCGGCGTCCGGCTGCCAGTTTCATCGCCCAAGCGCAGACCTGGCCGAATCGGCACCCTCACCGCCAAGTACTGGAATTGCGGCGATGTGGGTGCGACGCGATACGCAGCGCGCCGGTCGCGCTGCACGAGCGTGCTCAGCCGTCTTTATGGTACGCACCCCGGCTCGCAGCCGCCAAGCGAATCTGCGCGACTGGCTCGACATTCCCCGGCACCCCCCGTGCGAGCATTCATCGGCCGATAAACGACGCCCTTTCCGGAACCGAGTCCCGTTTCGGGCCCCCGATCCGTCAGCGCGGGCCCGCTGGCAGGACGACGACGTACGTCGTGAACTCGAGCTTGTCAATGAGCCAGGCGCGAACCGCCACGACCGTGCGCCCGGCCAGCTCGGCCGCGAGGGATTCATGCTGGACCTGGTCGAGGACCAGCGCGGTCGGGGCAGGCCGCCCAAGTGCCGCGCGCACCCGGGCAAGGCGCAGGGCGTCCTCTTCCGCGCGCGGCAATCGGGGCGGGTTCTGGGCCTCGACCTGCCGGACCAGCTCGCGGATCTGCCCGCGCCAAAGCAGTGACCAGTCCGCGACGACGCGAGGACGCGGCTCGCGCTCCGCGAGCACGTCGTCGAAGCGCAGGCCGGCCTGCTCGACGTAGAACGGCAGGCTCGGCGACAGCATGCGCCGTCCAACGACAACCGTTGTGCCCGACGGCGACCGGCTGGCGACGAGGTGGGCCAGCGCCCGCGGCGCACCGCGCAGCGAGTCCATCCCCGGCACGATCGTCGCCCAGAACAGCAGGTGGGCGATGAGGCCGCCGGAGGCAAGCAGGAACGCGACGTCATCCTGCGAACGCCGGCGCGCGATCCGCAGCGCGGCGACGACGACGATCAGGAGCACGGCGGCCGGTGCAACGCCGAGCAACTTCGCCCACGGCTCAGCGACCCAGAATCCCATCGCGGTCAGCGCGGCGGCCGCCAGCACCGCCGCCACAATCTGCGCGCTGAAACCAAAGCGCAGCAGGCGATCACGTTCCCACGTTGGGGGGCGGCGCGTGTACTGCGTAATGACGCGAGCAATGAGCAGGGCAAGTGCCGGGTAGGCCCCGAGTGCGTACGTGGGCAGTTTGCTGGCCGGAATCTCCCACAGCACCCAGCCCCCGAACAACCAACTCGCGAGCAACACCGCCGCCAGCCGCCGCTTCCACAGCCCGCGCGCCACGTCGCGCAGCGCGGCCGGCAGGTATGCCGTCCACGGCAACAGTGCGACGAACATGATGAGCAGGTGCGTGCCCGGAAGTCCGACCTGCCCGAACACCGAGCCGCCCACCCGCCGGGCGATGTACCAGTAGCCCAGGAACAGGACGTAGCGCTGGTCCTCCTGCCACGCCAGCGAGAGCCAGATGATCGTCGGCAGGAGGGCGAGCGGAAGGCCCAGCCAGGGGTGCAAGTGCACGAGGTTCCGCCGTCGGCGGTGGAAGACGAGCAGGAACAGGAACATCCCCCCCACCAGGATCAGGATCGGCGGTCCCTTCACGAGCACCCCCACCGCCACGGCCGACCAGAGAACCACGAACGCGCCCCAGGACGGCCGAACGGCGCCGCGGAGCAGCGCCAGGGCGGCCACGGTCTGGCATGCCAGCAGCACGCCGTCGGTCAGCGCGATCTTGCCCATGTTCAGGACGAACAGGCTGCTCGCCAGCACGATCGCCGCCAGCCGCGCCGTTCGCCTGCCGACCAGGAAGCCGCCGAAAAACCAGAGGCAGGCGGCCGAGCCGGCCACAGACAGCGTCGAAGGCAACCGCGCGGCAAACTCGTTGATCCCCAGGGCCGCATAGCTTCCCGCCATTAACCAGAACGCCATCGGCGGCTTGCGGTGAGGCTGCGAGTACGGGTACTCGGGCACGACCCAACTGCTCTCGCCCAGCAGCATTCGCCGGGCGAACCCCGCGTAGGCCGCCTCGTCCTGGTCCCAAAGGGCGGTGGTCGCGTTGCCTATCAGCAGGCTCGCCGCGAGCAGGAGGACGAGCGTCGCAAGGCGCCGGCCATCCGATACGAGGGACGTGCTCACGCGCTGGCTGGTGTCGATGCAGGCGCTCCCGGTTCCGGCGGGCGTGCCGAGGTGGCATCCGCTCGGGCGTGGGAGATTCTGTCGGCGCCGGGCCCGGACCACAACCGGCTGCTGGAGTGCCGGGGGGCTCGCCAAATAGGCGCGATTGGCGAGAATACCCTGCGCCCGCCCCGGACCGCCGCACGGCCTGTGCCTGCGTCGTGGCCGGAGCGTCACGGCTTGGAGCATGAAGCAACCGACTCCTCCACGCGAGAACGTCGCGGCAGCCGACACGACCCCTGAGCCGGCCGTGTTCGTGTGCGCGGCGGACGGAACCGTGCTCGCGGCCGGCGCGGGATCGGAGCGGTTGACGGGCCGGCCGCCGGAAGCGCTCAGCGGAGCGCCGATTTCGAGAGTACTTCTCCTGGTCAAGCCCGACCGTTGGCCGGACATCCTCTCCGGCCGGGCCGCCGGCGCTGCCGTCGTGTCTGGACGGCAGACCCACGCGCACGGCGACGCCAAGCCACTGTGTGTCATCGGCGTGCCGCTCATCCTCGACGGCGAGCCGCGGGTCGTCGTCGCAGCCGGCCTCCAATGTGGTGCGGCGTGCATCGAGGACGTGCTCCGGGCCAGCGAGGCCAAGTACCGTGCGCTGTTCGAGGGCTCGGGGGATGCCGTGTTCCTGATGAGCGACCGCTTCGTGGACTGCAATCAGCGGGCTGCCGAGATGCTCGGCTGTCCCCGCGAGGCGGTGCTGGGTCGCCCCCCGGCCGACTTCTCGCCCGAGCGACAGCCCGACGGCCGGCTCTCCACGGAGGCCGAGGCGGCCCACATCGCCGCGGCACTGCGGGGGCGGGCGGAGCGCTTTCCGTGGCGGCACGTGCGTCCGGACGGGAGACTGGTCGACGTCGATGTCACGCTGACGAGCGTTGAGGTGGGCGGGCAGCGCCTGCTCCAGGCGATGGTGCGCGACGTGACCGCGCAGAGGCAGGCCGAGGCGGCCATGCACGCCTCGGAGGAGCGCTACCGTCGCCTTTTCAACACGAGCCGCGACGGCATTGCGATCGCGGCGCTGGATGGCACGTTCGAAGACGCGAACGCGGCCTTCCTCGATCTGCTGGGCTACACGCTGGAGGAACTGCGGCGGCTGCCCGCAGCGGCGCTCACGCCGCCGACGTGGGCCGAGCTGGAGACCAGCACGATACGCCCGCGGCTGCTGGAGCAGGGATTCGTCGACGATTACGAGCGCGAGTTCATCCGCCGGGACGGCCAGGCAGTCAGCGTGCTGGTGCGCTCGTGGCTGATCCGCGACGACGCGGGCCGGCCGGCGCGCGTGGCCAGCGTCATACGAGACCTCTCGGCACTGCGCCGCAGCGAGGAGGAGAAGCGGCAGCTCGAGTCGCAACTGGTTCGTGCGCAGCGGATGGAAGCCGTGGGGCAGATCGCGGGCGGCCTGGCGCATGACTTCAACAACGTGCTCACGGCCATCCTGGGGAACGCCGAGCTGCTCCGCAGCCAGCTCGACCCGCGCGCGGCCGCCGACGCCAGCCGCCTGGCCCAGGTCGAGCAGATCGAGCAGGCCGCGCAGCGGGCCGCGCTGCTCACTCGGCAGATGCTGGCCTTCAGTCGCCACCAGAGCGCCGCCCGGCAGGCCGTGAACGTCAACCATGTCGTCGGCGAGCTCGAGCCCATGCTCCGCCGCGTGATCACCGAGCGGATCGAGCTGGAGCTGTCATTGGCCCCGAACCTCGGAATCGTCCAGGCCGACCCCGCGCAGCTTGAGCAGGTCATCATGAACCTGGTGGTAAACGCGCGCGACGCCATGCCCGACGGCGGGCGGCTTGTGATCGAGACGGCCAACGTGTTCCTCGACGCACCCGCCGCGGCCAGCCGGTCCGATGCTCGCCCTGGGCCCCACGTGCTCCTGGTCGTGCGCGACACGGGCTGCGGCATGAGCGCGGAGGTGCTCGACCGCATCTTCGAGCCCTTCTTTACGACCAAGCCCGTCGGGCAGGGCACGGGCCTGGGGCTCTCGACCGTCTTCGGGATCGTCCGCAATCTCGGCGGGCACATCATGGTGTTCAGCGAGGTCGGCCGCGGCAGCGCGTTCGAGGTTCACCTGCCAGCCGAGCCGAGCAGCCCCGCGCCACCCGCCCCCCCACCAGGCGATGAGCGGTCACTGACCGGCTCGGAGACGATCCTCGTCTGCGAGGACGACGAGACGGTGCGCGAACTCACCGTGCGCTTCCTGCGGAGCGCGGGATACACCGTTCTCGCCGCGGCTTCGGCCGACGACGCGCTGGCCGACTACGAATGCTCCGTCCGGCGCATCAGCCTGCTGGTCACTGACGTGGTCATGCCCGGCCGCAGCGGCCCCGAGCTGGTCGCCGAGCTGCGGGCTCGCGACCCCGGGCTGCGGACGTTGTACATCTCCGGCTACGCGGCGGCAGACCACGGCTCGCGCGAGCAGCCGATCCGCTCGGAGCACCTGTTGGAGAAACCGTTCAGCCGGCGCGTACTGCTGGAGCGCGTGCGAGACGTCCTGTCTGGACCGCCGCAGCAGTAAATGCTTCACGCAGGGACGGGGTGGGGCAGGCGTGTTGTCGAGGGGGGGCAGCCATCTTGCCAGGGTGGGGCAGGCATCTTGCCTGCCCCGCAAGCCGCGAACCAATGGTTACCACACTCGGAGGGCCTGACCCTCCCCCTTCCCCCTCCCTGAGAGGGTGGGAGAAGGGGCTATAGGCTCTGGTCGCACCTGCGCTGATCGAACTTGCTCGGTCCGCGCGCGCAAGTCGCAGGCGCTCGAGTCGCACACGCGCTAGTCGCACACGCACTCGTACTCGACGTAGTCCGGGAACCACATCGACCGGCGGACCAGCGGCTCGATGTCCTGGTCGGGAACCATGCGCCCGATGTTCAGGCGCCTGGCCTCGCGGATGACGTTGACCGCGATCTTGCAGCTCACCTCGCGCAGCGTGCTCTGGTCCGGGTACAGTGCGTTCTGCGCCAGCCGATCGTCGCTGATGCAATCGGCCAGCGTCTTGGCAGCGATCATGAAGAACGACTCGGGCACCTCGCTGGCCTCGGCCAGGATCGCCCCCAGACCGACGCCGGGGAAGATGAACACGTTGTTGCCCTGCCCGATGACGTGCCGCTTGCCGTTGTACTCGACTGGCGCGAACGGGCTGCCCGTGGCGACGAGCGCGCGGCCGTCGGTCCACTTGATGGCCTCGGCGGGCGTGCACTCGGCCTTGCTGGTCGGGTTACTGAAGGCGTAGATGATCGGCCGCTCGCAATGCTTGGCCATCTCACGGATGACGTCCTCGGTGAACGTGCCGGCCTTCGCGGTCGTGCCAAGCAGGATCGTCGGCTTGATGCGCCGGACGACCTCGAGCAGCTCGAACGGGCCCTCGCCCTGGAAGCCGTATTCCTTCATTTCCGCCCGGGTCAGGGCGAAGGGACGCTTCTGCGGGTCCTTGATCGGCACGCCGTCATGCACGAGCCCGACCGAGTCGATGAACGCCTGGTTGCGGTGGATCTGGGCCTCGTCGCGGCTCTCCAGCCGCATCGCGTCGGCGACCAGCCGCCCGATGCCGACACCCGCCGCCCCCGCGCCGGCATAGACGATCCGCTGCTCGCACAGCTTGCCGCCGGTGATGCGCAGCCCACCGTAGAGCCCCGCCAGCGCCACCGCCGCCGTGCCCTGGATGTCGTCATTGAAGCACGGGATGCGCCGGCGATAGCGGTCGAGCACCATGAAGGCGATGTTCTTGTGGAAGTCCTCCCACTGCACCAGGCAGCGCGGGAAAACCTCCCGAACCGCGTTCACGAAAGCCTCGACCACCCGCTCGTACGCTTCGCCGCGCAGCCGGCGGTTCCGCCAGCCCATGTAATACGGATCGTTCAGCAGGTCGACGTTGTCCGTGCCCACGTCCAGGCTCACCGGCAGCGTGAGCGACGGGTGGATGCCGGCACCAGCGCAGTACAGGGCAATCTTGCCCACGGGAATGCCCATCCCGCCCGCACCCTGGTCGCCCAGGCCGAGGATGCGCTCGTTGTCCGTCACCACGATCAGCCGGATATCCCGCGTCCCGACGTTCTGCAGGATGTCGGCCATGTGGTCGATGTCGTCCGGCGTGATCCACACGCCGCGCGTGTGCCGCAGGATGTGGCTGTACTTCTGGCAGGCCAGGCCGACCGTGGGCGTGTAGACGATCGGCATGAGCTCGGCGGTGTTCTCGACCAGGACGCGGTAGAAGAGCGTCTCGTTGCGATCCTGAAGCGCGGCCAGGCCGATGAACTTCTCCAGGTCGCTGCCCTTGGCGCGGATGTGCTCCAGTTCCAGCGCGACCTGGTCCTGGATGCTCTGCTGCGCTGGCGGGAGCAGGCCCCGGAGCCGAAAGCGGTCGCGTTCGCGCGGCGTGAAGGCCTGCCCCTTGTTATGGAGCGGGTTCCGCAGCAGGTCGCGGCCGCAGACATTCAGGCTCAGCTTGTCAGGGCGAATCAGGGGGTTGTGTGCGCTCTCGCTCATGGGCATCGCTCCTGGGGGGACGCGGGCCGCCGCCGGGGCAACCCCGGAGGCATATATCCGACAAAACGATCCGCAGGATACCATGAACGCCGAGCGGCGCGAAGGCGCTCCCGGAAAGGTCGCGCCGGCCCGGCCCGGGCTGCTACCATACCCGAAGTTCGTACTTCCAAGCCGCTGCGGATGTTACGCGCATGCAGCCAACCAGCGGGCGCCTCCGGCGCCGACTCGAAATTCGCGGGCAGGTGCAGGGCGTCGGTTTCCGACCGTGCGTCTACCGGCTGGCCACGGCCCGCGGGCTGGTCGGCCACGTTGCCAACACCGGTCACGGTGCGACGGTGGAGATCGAGGGGACGGCCGCGGGCCTGGATGACTTCCAGCGCGCGCTGGTCGCCGAGCTTCCGCCACTGGCGCGGATCACGAGTCTTCGGGCGATCGACCTGCCGCCGACGAACGCCGAGACGGGCTTCCGCATCGTCGCGTCCGACGCGGGCACCGGGGCACGCCCCGAGGTGACTCCCGACGCGGCGACGTGCGCGGACTGCTTGCGCGAGCTGTTCGACCCGGGCGACCGGCGGCACGGCTATCCCTTCATCAACTGCACTAACTGCGGGCCGCGCTACTCGATCATCCGCGATGTGCCCTACGATCGCCCGAAGACCACGATGGCCGCGTTCGCGATGTGCCCCGAGTGCGAGGCCGAGTACCGCGACCCGGCCAGCCGGCGCTTTCACGCCCAGCCGAACGCGTGCGCTGTCTGCGGCCCTCGAGTCCGGCTGGTCACAGCGGCCGCTGCCGAGCATGAGGCTGGCCCGGGGTCTGTGAACGACGGCGCGATTCGCCGCGCGGCCGAGCTGCTCGCCGGCGGCGCGATCCTCGGCGTCAAGGGCGTCGGCGGCTACCACCTCGCCTGTCGAGCGGATGACGACCAGGCGGTCCAGCGGCTTCGGCATCGGAAGCTGCGTGACGGCAAGCCGCTGGCGGTCATGGTGCCAAGCGTGACCGCAGCCCGGCAGCTCGGCGTGCTCTCACCGGCCGACGAGCACGCACTGCGCTCGCTGGCCGCCCCGATCGTGCTCGTGCCGGCTCGGCGTCCGCCGGTCGGGGTTTCCGAGCACGTCGCGCCCGGCTGTCGCGACCTGGGCTTGATGCTGCCCTACACGCCTCTGCACCACCTGCTGTTCTCGCACGGGCTCGGCCCGCTCGTAATGACGTCGGCGAACCTCTCGGGCCAGCCGCTCACGTTCCGCGACGAAGACGCGCTGCGGGAGCTGGCGGACGTCGCCGACGCGTTCCTCGTCCATGATCGTGAGATCTTCCGCCCCATCGACGACTCGGTGGTCTTCACTTTCGCTGGCGAGACGATCCCGATTCGGCGAGCGCGAGGCTACGCCCCGGGGCCGATCCACGTGGCGACGCCGGCCCCGTCGGCGGCGGTGCTGGCCCTGGGCGGTGAGTTGAAGTCGACGATCTGCCTGCTGCGCGGCCACGAGGCGATCGTCAGCGAGCACCTCGGCGACCTGACCAACGCCGCCGCGTATCGACATTTCATCGAGGCCGCGGGCCGACTCCGAACCTTGTTCGACTTCATGCCCGATGTCTTGGCGTGTGACCTGCACCCGCTGTACCTCTCGACGCGCTTTGCACGCGAGCAGGCCGCCGCGACGGGCGTTGAACTGATCGCCGTCCAGCACCACCACGCCCACATCGCCAGCGTCATGGCCGAGCACGGCCACGACGGGCCACTCGTGGGCCTGTCGTGCGACGGCACCGGACATGGCTTGGACGGCGCCGCGTGGGGCTGCGAGGTACTGCGTTGCGAGGGGCCGCGCTTCGAGCGGCTCGGGCACCTCGAGTACTTCCCGCTGATCGGCGGCGACAAGGCAGCGATCGCCACCTGGCGACCGGCCGCGGCGCTGCTGCGGCTCGCCTATGGTTCCGCCTGGCAATCCGTACTCGGGCCCGATGCGATCAAGGCGCTGTTCCGCAGCCAGCGCGTGATGCTGGCGACGGCCGACCAACAGGTCGAGCGCGGGCTGAACGTGCCGCCGACCTCGAGCCTCGGCCGGGTCTTCGACGCCGTCGCCTTCCTGCTCGATCTCTGCACGAGCAATCGTCACGAGGCCGAGGCGGCGATGGCGCTCGAGGCCGCGGCCGAAGGCGTCGAGGACGCCGCTCCGTACGCCTATATGGTCGAGGTCGGCGCCAACGGCCTGCGCTTGCGGCTTGCGCCGGCGTTGCGTCAACTCGCCGAGGAGCGACTGCGCGGCGAGCCGACTGCGATCGCCGCCGCTCGCTTTCACGAGACGGTCGCGCGGCTACTGGCCGACGCAGCTCGACTGGCTTGCGAGCGATCTGGGCTCGATACGGTCGCGCTCTCGGGCGGCTGCTTCGCGAACCGACGCCTGCTGAGCCGGCTGCACACGCTGCTCGGCGAGAGCAGACTGCACGTGCTCTTCAACCGCGCCGTGCCCGCCGGCGACGGCGGCATCGCGCTCGGTCAGGCGTATGTCGCCTCGACCAGCCGCCGGGCCTGACGCAGTTCCTGCGCGCGGGGCAGGTTTTGCGCCGAACCCGACCGCCGCGGGCAGGTGCCGCGCGGGGCACACCGATAAACACAGTCGGCGGCCGGCCTCCCGGAAACGGTGTCGCGACGATCGCGATCGTTCCGGGCACTGCCCGTCGGCCCCGGGCCGCCCCGAGCCAGGGATACGCGAGAGCCATGGACAAGAACACCCCCCGCGGACGCCGAAGCGGTCAGCCCACCGACAACGAGCACGCCGTCGTCGCGGCCACGACGCCAGCGACCGGCGCGGCCGCCGCGCCGAACGGAACCCGTGGCCGCACGGCCGCCGCCAACGGCGCGCCGGGCGGCTCGGCGGCGTCGGCCGTCGCGGCGCTTCAGGACGCGTTTCTCGACGAGCGCAACGACGTGCTGGCGGTGATCAACGAGCTCGAGGACCAGCTCGATCGCAACCAGGAAATCCGCGAGAACCTGGAGCGTGAGCTGACCACCGGCAGCGAGAAGCTCCAGACGGCGCAGCACCGTGTGCAGGAGCTCGAGTGGCAGGTCGTCACGCTCCAGACGCGGGTCGACGCGCTCGAGCAGATGCACCAGCAGGTCTCCACGCTCGAGGAGGAGGTCGCCGACGCCAACGCGCGCACACAGCGCGTCACCGAGCAGCTTGCCGCGGCCGACAAGGAGCGGACGCAGCTTCGCGCCGAGCTGCGCGCCGCCAGCAAGCAGCTCGACGAGCTCTTCGCCGTCCGCAAGGAGCGCGACGGGCTGCGCTCAGACTACAAGAGCCTGTCCGTCCGGCTCGAGGAGCTGGAACGCACCCAGCGCGACCTGTTCGAGGAGCGCGGGCAGCTCCACGCCGAGCTTCAGCAGACCCAGTCGAACCTCGAGCTGGTCACGAACGAGCGCAATCAGCTCCAGATTGCCCTGCGCTCGGCTGAGGATAAGGTCCGCGAGCTGGCCCAGGCCCAGGAGGCGATGACCGAGCGCATCGAGACCCTCCGCGGCGAGAAGAAGAACGTGCAGGCCCAGGTCACCCACCTGGAACGCGAGAACGCCCGTCTCGTCGAGCAGCGACAGTTCTACGAGTGCGAGGTGACTTCCCTGCGCAACCAGGTCCGCACGGCCGAGGCCGCGCTCCAGAGCGTCAAGAAGGCCTTCAGCGAGGTACGCGTGGCCCTGTCCGACACGAAGGCCCGTGCCCGGCGACGAGCCGTGGACATCTGGCCGCGGATGGGCACATCGCTGGCCGGCGTTGGCCTCGCGGAGAGCGGCATCCTGTCCGATGGGCGCGCCGAGGCCGATTCGCTCCTGTCCGCTGCGATGCAGAACGCCCCGGTGGGTACCGCCCAGAACGAAGCCATGGAGTACGAGCAGACCGAGTCAACCTGAGCTCGGTTCGCCGATACCTGCCAGACGAGGTGCGGTGCGGCGCGGCATTATCCGCTGCGCCGCACCCCTCGTTTCCGGGCCGTCGACACTTGCACCGCCCGTATAATGCCCGCGGCCGGCGCCAGGAGCTTGCGTGCTGCGCCGGTGGAGGCCAAGCCCGATGCTCACGCGTCTGTCGCCGTATCTCCTCCTCCTGCTCCTCACCGGCTGCCTGATCTTCGGCGGCTGCCCGCAACCTCAGCAGCAACTGACGCGATCGACGGTGTCGGCAGTCATCGGCATCACGCGGACGGACGGCGTGCCGCCGCTCGAGGTTGTGGTCACGGCCGTCGATTCGTCGTCCCGCAACGGTGGACCGCTCACGTATGCCTGGGACTTTGGTGACGGCACTACGTCCAACCTGGTCCAGGCGACGCACACGTACCGCAACCCGGGGCTCTTCCGGATCACGCTCCGCGTCACGGACCCCGTCGGCCAGACCGGCACGCAGGTCGTTGACGTTCGCGTCCGCGGCTCGGCGGCGGTGGCGGTGATCAGTGCGGACGTGACGGAGGGCCCGGCGCCGCTGACCGTACGGTTTGACGCGACGCAGAGCCAGGTTACGGACGACACCATTCGGGACTACCTGTGGAACTTCGGGGACGGGAGCACGTCCCGCGATGCCCAGCCGGTGCACACCTTCCTCGGCCGCGGGAACTACACCGTGCAGTTGGACATCACGACGGCGGGTGGTGTGACCGCCCGAACCAGCACCGTGATCCGCGTCGCCGACCGCGCGCCGGCCTGCCTTCAGTTCGACGGCGTCGGCTTCGCGCTCCTCCTGCTCGGCGGGTCGCAATCCCTCAACAACTACACCATCGAGAGCTGGGTCAAGGCGGACTCCGCCGGCGGGACGCTGATCAGCCTCGGGGGCAACTTCTCGCTCGACGTGCTGCCCACCCGCAGCGTGATCCGCCTGCGCGCGGGCGGGTTCGAGTCTGAGTTCAACGCCAGCGGGCTCACCGAGCAGTGGCGCCACATCGCAGTGACCGGCGCCGCGACGGGCGTCGGCACCGTCCTGTGCACGGTCTACCTCGACGCCCAGCCCATCGGCACCGTCACGGTTGCCTCGGGCATCAGCGGCAACATGATCTCGCTCGGCGTCGGCATGCGCGGCAAGGCGGGCGAAGTGCGGCGCTGGTCGCGCGCCCGGGCGCAGACCGAGATCAACACCTACCGGCCACGCCGCGCGACCGGGCAGGAAACCGGGCTGGTGGGCGCCTGGCCGCTGAACGAAGGCAGCGGCGACGCGCTGAGCAACCGGGTCGGCCCGCCGGCGGGGCACCGTGGGGCGGCGGTGGGCGTCGATGCCAGCGACGCGCCCTGGAGCACCGATTCGCCGCCGGTTAACTAGAACCTACCCCGGCGAAGCGTGGAGCACCCGCCATCAGCAGGTGCCGCGATCGGTGCCTCAGCGGATGCGTGCTGCAACAAGCTGCCCGGCCGGCAGCCCCGCGCGGGCCAATCGCGGAGATCACTGCAGCGCTCGTGCCCGCCCCGTTCGCCGCAGCCCGGCCCACGGCTCCAATGACAGGTCCGCGATCCGACCGGCCCGAAGCAGGTGATAGCCCTGCGCCGCAATCATCGCCGCGTTGTCGGTGCAATACTGCGGCTGCGTCAGGTGCAAGCGGCCGCCCGCCGCCGCGCACGCGGCCGCGAGTTGTCCACGCAGCGCGCCGTTCACGGCCACGCCCCCGCCGATGACGACGTTGCCGACGCCGAGCCGCTGGGCGGTCACGATCGTCTTGGTGACGAGCACGTCTACGAGCGCGGCCTGGAAGCTCGCGGCCACGTCGGCCCGCTCGGACGGCGAGAGGTGCCGCAGCGAGCCATACTTGTTTCCCACCCCGTGCACGTGGTAGAGCACCGCCGTCTTAAGGCCGCTGAACGAGAAGTTGGCGTGCGGCTCATCGATCCAGGTGCGCGGGAACCGGATCGCATCCGCGCGCCCGTCCCGCGCAAGGCGCTCGATGTGTGGTCCGCCCGGATAGCCCAGCTCGAGCAGCGCGGCAACCTTATCAACCGCCTCGCCGGCGGCATCGTCGACTGTCTGTCCCAGCAGCTCGACGTCAAGCGAGCCGCGGACGAGATACAGCGCCGTGTGCCCACCGCTCACCACGAGCGCCACGGCTGGCCAGGGCGGCGGATCGACGCCGAGCGCCGCGCTGGTTGCGTGAGCCTCGACGTGGTCGACGGCGACCAGCGGCAAGCCGCGCGTCAGCGCCAGCGTGCGGGCTGCCGTCACGCCGATGAGCAGAGCGCCGACCAGCCCCGGTCCGCCCGTCACCGCGATGGCTTCCAGGTCGCCATAGCCGACGCAGGCTTCGCCGAGCGTGTGCTCGACGAGCGGCACGAGCTGCTCGACGTGGGCGCGGGCGGCGATCTCCGGCACGACGCCGCGGTACTTCTCATGTAGCGCCACCTGCGAGCTGACGAGACTCGAAAGAACGTCACGTCCCTCGGCCACGACGGCCGCGGAGGTCTCGTCGCAGGACGTCTCGATGCCCAGGACCAGTCCGCCGCGGGCCATCAGCCGTCTTCGCGCACGTGGACGACGATCTTGCCGAAGTGCTCGCCTACTTCGAGGCACCGCAGCGCGTCGACGAGTCGATCGAACGGGAAAGTCCTGTCGATCACCGGGCGGATGCGCTTCTCCGCGATGAAGCGGTTCATCGCTTCGAATGCGGCTCGCGAGTCCACCATGATTCCACAGACCCGCAGCCGCTTCATCAGGATCAGCCCCGTGGTAACCGTGCCCTGGCGACCGGTGAGCGCTCCCAGCAGGGCGACCGTGCCACCGGCGCGCGTCGCCTTGAGCGAGCGGTCGAGCGTGCCGGGGCCGGCGGTCTCGACGGTGAGGTCCGCGCCTTCCCCGCTGGTTTGCTCCAGCACCGCCGCGTCCCACTCCGGCTCGCGCGTGTAGTTGATCGTGACGTCCGCGCCGAGCGCTCGGCAGCGCTCCAGCTTGTCGTCGCGGCTGCTGGTGATGATGACACGGGCACCCATCGCCTTCGCCAATTGCAGCGTCCAGATCGCCACGCCGCCTGTGCCCAGCGTCAGCACGGTCTGCCCGGGGCGCACGTCGCCGACGGTCACCAGCGCGCTCCAGGCGGTCAGGGCGGCAATGGGCAGCGTGGCGGCCTCGGCGGCGCTGTAGCCCGCCGGCCAGGGGACGACGGCCTCGGCTGGGAGGATGACGCGCTCGGCGGCGAGACCGGTCGCCGGCGTTCCAAGCGTCGTCGCGAGGTATGCTTGGCGGAACGGCCCGTCGATCCACCCCGACACGAAGTGCGACGCGACGCGGTCACCAACGCGAACCCGCGTCACGCCCGCCCCGACGGCCGACACGACGCCCGCACCGTCGCTTACCGGCACCGCGGGCAGCCGGAGCTTGGGGTTATATAAGCCCTTGATCACCATCAGGTCGCGGTAGTTCAGGCTCAGGGCGTCGACGTCAACCGCGACTTCGCCGGGGCCCGGAGGCGGGACCGCCGAGTCCGTCCGTCTCAAGTGATCGAGGCCGAAGGCCTCGAGCTGGTACGCCTGCACGATGCACCTCGTTGGCGGAGTTGACCTTACGGCGGCGCGTGTCGCGCGGCCCGCTCCGTTGGCAGCGTTTTCATCGCGGCGAGCACGCACGTCGCCGTTCGCGGCTCGCCGGCGCCACTCTGGACGCGGACGGCCAGCGTGTCAACGCTCGCGACGCCGCGCAGCTTGGACCTTTGACGACCCAAAGGCTCAAGAACTCCTGATGGGCCCCCGATACTGACGGTGCCCACTCACGCCGCGCCGCGCGTCGCCACGACACCGGCACGCAAGGAGGTATGACGCATGGCTTCCCGGATGGCTCGCACGCCTTATACGACCAAGGCGCGCACGGTGTCCGCCGAGATGGTCCCCACCGACCCCACCCCCAGCGAAGAGCAGATCCGCCGACGGGCGTACGAGATCTACCTGGCCCGCGGCGGCAACGGGGGCTCACCCGAGATGGACTGGCTCCAGGCCGAGATGGAGCTCCGCGGCCGGATGACACTGCTGGGTCGTCCGTAGTCGTCGCGATTCGGGGCGCCGGCGCTGGTCGGATTAAACTGGCCAAGCGCCGTACTGCGCTCACAGTCTGGTCGAAGCTGAAGTCCACCGGCACACTGGGGGGTGATGCGGCGTGCCGCTCACCGGCGAAGTCACCCTGCCTCAGCCCTCTTTCGACGTCGGTTAAGGCATAGCTCTTAGTCAAACACGACCGTCTTGTTGTTGCTGACCAGGATGCGGTCCTCGGCGTGCAGCCGCACGGCCCTGGCCAGCACGACGCGCTCCAGGTCGCGCCCCTTGCGAACGAGGTCATCGACGGTGTCGCGGTGACTCGTCGGCGTCGTGTCCTGCGAGATGATCGGCCCGTCGTCCAGGATCTCCGTCACGTAATGACTGGTCGCCCCGATCATCTTCACGCCGCGGTCGTACGCCTGCCGGTATGGCGCTCCTCCCTTGAATGCCGGCAGAAATCCGTGGTGGATGTTGATCAGGCGGTGCGGCCAGCGCGCGACCAGCTCGGGCGAGAGAAGCTGCATGTAACGCGCCAGCACGACGAAGTCGGCGCCGCACTCGCCCAGTAGCTGCTCCAGCGCCCGCTCGGCCTCCGGGCGTGTCGCGGGCGTGACCGGGCACACCTCGAAGCGGATCCCGGATTGTCGTGCGATGCTCCCCGCGTCGGCGTGGTTGCTGACGACGATCGGGATCTCCACGTCCAGCTCGCCGCTCTGCCACCGCCAGCACAGATCTGACAGACAATGCGTCTGGCGGCTGACCAGGATGGCCATCCGCTTGCGCCGTTCTCCCCAGGCCAGGGACCACTGCATCCGGAACCGCGTCGCGATGGGTTCCCAGGCGGCTGCGAAGGTCTGTGGCGACAGCCCGAACCCACGGCGGTCCAGCTCGACGCGCATGAAGAACTCGCCGTGCTCCAGGTCCGAATGCTGGTCCAGGTCGAGGATGTTCCCGTCGTGCTCGGCGATGAAACGCGTCACAGCGGCGATGATGCCACGCGTGTCGGGGCAGGCGATCAGCAGGCGTACGGTCGGGGGCATGGGCCGGAGTATAGCCGCGCGGCCGATCGGCCGGACCGTGCGTTCGCACCACCCCGACGTGGACTCACTCCGCGATCAGCCGCTCGTAGAGCGCCTCGAGCTGATCCACCATCCGGCGCCAGTCGAAACGCTCGACGCACGCGGCCCGCCCGGCCTGCCCGAGGCGCTCGCGCAGCGTCCGGTCTGCGGCCAGCTCGCACAGCGCTTCCACGAACCTCGCCTCGTCGCCCAGGCGGACGATCCGCCCGGTGCGCCCCTCCAGGACTACTTCGGGCGTCCCGTCGATGTCGAACGCCACGGCGGGTACTTGCATGAGCAGCGCCTGCACCACTGTGCGGGGCAGGCCCTCCCACTGCGACGTATGCGCGAGGATATCAAAGCCCGCCATCTCGTCGCCCACGCGCTCGGGCGGCACGAGCCCGGTCAGCGTGACCCGCGACCGCAGACCCCGGCGGCCCAACTCCTGCTCATATTCCGTCCGCTGGGCGCCGTCGCCGACCCAGACGAACCGCAACCGCGGCTCACGCCCGGCAGCCGCGTCCATGATCGGGATGAGCTGCTCGTAGCCCTTCTTCCGGAAGAGCCGCGCAACCGTACCGACCACGACGTCGTCGTCGGTCACTCCCCAACGCGCGCGGGCGGCCGCGCGGCGCTCCGCGGCCGGCGTGAACCGCTCGACCTCCATGCCTGAGTAGATCGTCTCGAGCTTCTCGCGGCTGCACACGCCAGCGGCCACCGTCTGCTCGATCATGGCGTCGGCCACGGTGACGATGCGGTGTGTGTGGCGAGCCGCCCGCCGCTCCAGCCACGCATAGGCCCGCTGCACCGGCCACGGCTGCGTGCGGTTGAAGCTCATGCCGTGAATCGTGTGGACGATGCGGCGCACGCGGGCGTCGCGGGCGGCCAGGCGGCCAATGATGCCGGCCTTGCTGCTGTGAGTGTGGACTATGTCCGGACCCAAGCGCCGCAGTTCCATCGTAAGCTGGCGCTGCGCACGCAGGTCCATCCACGGGTTGACGGCCCGGATGAGCTCCGGAAGCTCCAAGTAGGCGTAGCCGCCGGCCCGCGCCCGGGCCACGAGCGATCCCTCGGGGCCGGTTGTCGGCCCGGCAATGAGCGTGACCCGGTGCCCCCTGGCGCGGAGCCCCTCGCACGTCAGCAGTGTGTTCTCCTGCGCGCCGCCGATGATGAGGCGGGTGATGATGTGGCAAATGTGCATTCGGCGGCATTATCGCCGCCCCACAGGCGCCTGGCGACTGGCGGCGGCCGGCAGGCGGGACGGCTCTGGCGATGTGTTCGTCGGCGAGGCGGCGGTGCGCGGGGGCCGGCGACGGAATGCGTGCGCAGGCAGGGCAGCGCGCGCGGAGGCAGGATTCTGCCTGTCAGGGCCGCCAGGGGGGCTTCCCGGCCCGCAGCGCAGCGGGCATACTGTCCAAACTAGAGCGTCCGGGCGGCTAGCTCAGTCGGCTAGAGCGTCTCGCTTACACCGAGAAGGTCAGGGGTTCGAGTCCCTTGCCGCCCACTCGAGCTTGTCGAGGAGCCAGGAGGAAGCACTCAGGTTTGCGGGGACACTCCTTCACCGCCGCTGACGTTGCTTCCGCGCCGCTTCGATGGTGTTGCGCAGGAGCATCGCGACCGTCACCGGCCCCACGCCGCCGGGCACGGGCGTGATGGTCCCCGCGACCGCACGCACCGACTCGAAGTCCACGTCCCCCACCGTCCGCTTGACCTCGCGTCCCCCGGCGTCGCGCTCGACGACGCGGTTGATCCCCACATCGACGACGACCGCGCCCGGCCGCACCAGCTCGGCCCCCACCAGCCGCGGCTTGCCGACCGCCACCACGAGAATCTCCGCCTGGCGCGTGTGCTCGGCCAGGTCGCGTGTCGCGATGTGGCAGCCCGTCACCGTGGCCATCCGCGCCAGCAGCGCCATCGTCACCGGCCGGCCCACGATCGTGCTCTGGCCCATCACCACCGCCCGCGCGCCGCGCAGCGCCGCGCCACTGCGGCGAATCATCTCCAGAACGGCCAGCGCCGTGCACGGCTGGATCAGCGGCTCACCATAGAAGAGCAGCCCGATGTTGGCCGGGTTCACACCCTCAACATCCTTGTAGGGATCTATCCGCCACTGGGCCAGGGCCGTGTCGAGCGGCGCCGGCAGCGGAAGCTGGAGGATGATGCCGGTGATCGACGCATCCGCGTTCAGTCGGTCGATCGCGGCGTGAAGGTCGTCCTGCGCCGCATCGGCTGGCAGTTCGACCAGCTCGTACGCGAAGCCGACCGTCCCGCACAGCCTCCGCTGCGATTCGGCGTACAGACGGCTGGCCTCGTCGCTGCCCACCAGCACCGCAGCGAGCTTCACGGGGCGGCCGTCATCCAGAAGGCTGGCGGCGTCTCGCGCAACCTCCGCGCGGATCTCGGCCGCGATCGCGTTCCCGTCGAGACACCTGGCGGGCATGAAGACTCCCGAGCAGCGTCGACGCCCGCGCCGAGCGCCGCACGCGGCGATGATCGCCTTCCGCCGCGCCACTGGCAAGCGTGACACCCCGCGCCAGCGCGGGTATCTTCCCCGGCTTCTGCGCGGCGCGGGCTGTCGCGACCACGGATCGCGCCGGCGCCGTCGCGCGCGACCAGGAGTACCTGCCATGCGACCACTCGGCACGCTGCTTGCCGGCGCCGTGAGCCTCGCGCTGCTCGCCAGTTGCATCAGCGTCGACATCCCCGGCCAAGGCACGCTCTTCGTGCGGGGCGAGCCGTTCATCGTGCAGGGCGTGGCCGCTGTCCAGAACCGCGGCGGCCCCTGCCGCGTGTGGATTGGCGACAACGGGCTCACGTACGAGCTCTACCAGGGGCTGCGCCTGACGAACGAGGAGTTCGACCGGATCGTCCAGCCCGGGGCGCGCTCGCGCCTGGAGCTGGCGACCCGCTCGGACCTGACCACCGCGTGCGGCCTGGGGACCGTCGTCGAGGTGCAGCGTGTCCTGGAAATCATCGACTAGCGCCGCGCGTCGCGTCGCGCTTCGCGCGGCACGTGGACGACGTGTTGGCCGTGCGCCTGGGGGGCTTGCGCTGCTGGCCAGCGTGCTCGTCGCCAGCGGCTGCGGTATGCCCGGCGACTGGGGTGCGGACCTGCTCACCCGCTCCAACGCGGCCACGATCCTGCTGGCCGTCGAGCACCTCGAGGCCCCCGCGGTGGCGATGGCCAAGCCGCCATACCGACCTGCACGCCGCTTCAGCCTCCCGAGTGGAGGCGAGGCGATCGGCTTCGTGGCGACGGTGGCCGGCCCGCCGGCGTCACGACTTGAGGTCGAGCTTGTTGATGTACGCTCTGGCACGCGGCGCACAGCCGCGCGGATCGCGGCTTCGGCGGGCGTCGACGCGTGGCTGGCGGCCGAGCAACCCGGCGCGCTCAGCGGCGACGCGGCCACCTTGCTCGGCACCGGCAATGCGGTCTACTCGGCCAGCGCGGCCGGGCAGCCCGTCGGCCAAACCCGCATCACGATTCTC
This sequence comes from uncultured Planctomycetota bacterium, assembly GCA_900696535.1. Lineage (GTDB taxonomy): Bacteria > Planctomycetota > Phycisphaerae > UBA1845 > Fen-1342 > CAADGM01. Next base: position 9,430 of record CAADGM010000102.1, on the reverse strand, counting down.
ATCCCCGCCGCGCTGCTGTCCGCCGCCGTGCGCGTGGAGATGTTCGGCAGCCGGGCCGGCGACGGCACACCCGTGGGCTTCGACTACCTCAACCTGGTGCGCGACTTCCTTTACGTTGCCGTGATCGGCGATTCGGTCCTGTGGGGCAACGGGCTCGAAGAGCGCGACAAGATTCACTCGCTCCTCGCCGGAGTGCTGGAGCGCGAGACCGGCCGCGCCGTTGTCACGCAGCACCTCGCCCAGACCGGGGCCACGATCGTTCCCGGCGTGGGCGACGCCGCATGCCCCGCGCCGTGCAGCGGCGAAGTTCCGCCCGTGCCCACGTCGATTACGCTGCAAGCGGACTTGATTCAGCGCCCGGACCTGGTCGAGCTCGTGCTGATGGACGGCTGCATCAACGACGTCTCGCTCCGCCGGATACTCAGCCCGCAGACACCCCTCGAGCTACTCGAAGACCTGACCTGGCAGTTCTGCGACGGGGAGCTGACCGAGCTGCTCCGCAAGGTGCGCGGCCTCTGCCCCGCGGCGACGATCATCGTGACGGGGTACTACGCTCCGGTTGGGCCCGACAGCAACGACGACGCGCTCCAGGCGTGGGAGTCGGCCCGCGGCTTCCTGTCAAGCGCGGGCGGTGCGTCGCTGGTCGAGGCGCTCGCACAGCGCTCGGAGCTGTTTGCCGCAACGGCGCGAGTGGCCATGCAGATCGCCGTGACGCAGGTCGCGGCGGAGAGCGCGCTGGCGGGCGTCACGTTCGTCGACCCCGGATTCGGCCCGGAGAACGCGACCTTCGCCCCGCAGACGCTGCTGTGGGGACTGACGCGGGACAATCCCGTCTTCTCCGCGCTGAACCTCGGAGTCAGTTTGTTCCCCGAAGATCCGCTGCAAAGCATGCGCATTCGAGCGTGCTTCCAGGCGCAGCAGGCCAGTGGATTAGTCCAGTGCCTCTACGCCTCGGTGGGGCACCCGAACCGCGCAGGCGCTGCCCGCTACGCCGAGGCGATCATCGCCGCGCTGCGTGCCCAGGGCCTGCTCACCCCCGTGCCGGTCTCGTCGCCGGGCCCGTAGTGGGCCACCGGCCGAGCCGCTCGCCGGCCCAGCCGAGATACTGCCGCAGCGCCTGCGGCGACCAGCTCGTCACGATGAACCGGTCGGTGACCGTCCAAGCGGGCCCCGCGAGCGGTCCCAACTCCCAGTACCACACGCCGTCGTCGTCGCGGCGAATCTGCCAGAGCGAAGCCGGCTTCGACTCCGCACCCGCCAGCTCCTCCATTGCCGAACGGAACCCGCCGCAGATTCGGTCGACGGCGCGCCGCACACGGCTGGGGTCGCCATCAATCTCGATGAGGCTCGTGAGCGCGACGGGGATGCGCAGCGGATGCGGAGGGTCGTTGTGGAAGAGGACGCGGTCGCCGAGCTGCTCGAACAGGTCGGCGTCCACGTCCAGCCCCGGTTGTGCGGCGATGCGTTCCCAGAGGCGCTCCGCGTGGGCCCGCTCACCCGGCCCCTGAAGCGCGAGGATGCACGTCACCACGCGGGTCAGAAGCTGGCCACCGGGGACCCGGTAGATCGCGTAGTGCGCCTCCGGCGGGACTGCCTCGACCAGCGCGGCCGGGCGGTACTGGGAGTCCGCGTACAGCCGAGTCGAACTCCGGTCCGCCCAACGCAGATGGCCTTCGCAAAAGAGAGCCCTGTCTTCCAGGCCCAGCGCCCAGTAGCCGGCCTGGGCGTCGGCGAACTCCCACGCCGAAAAGAACTGCGTCGCCCGTCCGTCCACCAGCGGATCGAGCCGCCCGCGAATCGCCTCAACGGCCACGTAGACCTCGATCAGACTTTGCGCTGCCCTCGTTCGGCGTGCTTCCGCCACCCACGCCGCCACAGTGAGAGAGGCCGACCCGTCCGAGGCGACCGCGGCGACCTGCGGCCAGACGTCTGGGCCGATGGTGAGCACGAAGAAGTCGTCAATCTGCCCCCACGCGATTGCGCACCACGCTGGCAGCCGCTGGTCGCGGAGCTCCTGGTACTTCCATGTCGCGGTCCGGTGGCTTTCCAGCGTTGCTCGCCCTGCGTCGGTCTGTTCGTTGACCGATTTCTGGATGATCCGCAGGAATGGCTCGGCGTGTGCCGTCTCCCCGCCCGGGAGCTTCACGGCAAGCACCGCGCGCAGCCGATCAACCCGCATCGTATTCGGATCATCCGGCAGCGGGGCCGCGCTGACATCGAGCAGCGCCAGCGCGTGCGGGTAGCGCAGCGTCAGCGCGGCGAGCTCCCCCGCCCGAATCCAGATCTGGGCGCTGCCAGCCTCGGCAGGCCGGACGAGCTGAACACCCAGATCGACCAGGGCCTCCCACGGCGAGCCACCCTGGCCCGGCGCCGGCAGGTCCGGTGGCGGCCGCGCGGCGTAGGCGGCCAGGCACTCGGCGGGAACCAGATCCAGCGGCTCGCGTCCGTGGGCGGGCTCGCGAGCGTCGACAAGTTCGCGCGCGTGCGCACGATTGGACGCCGCGCATGCCAGCAGCATAGAAGCGAGGGCCACGGCGGCGCGGGACCGCGTCAGAAAGCGCATGGCGAGAGCCTACGCCCATCGCCCGTCGCACGCCACGCCAGGGCGGCGACCGGAATCGCGGCCCTCTACTCCGCTGTAAGCAAGCTGTAAGCAACAAGCACCCGCTGATGGCGGGTGCTCCACCGGTCCAGGCAGAGGTTCTAGAGGCTATCTCTCACCCCTTCGCCCTCCCACGGAGAGGTTGGCGGAGGGTCGAGTCGTTCGGCGGAGCCACACCCCGTTGGTCCGGTTCCGGCAGACTCCGGTATCGAGATGGCTTCTAAGAGGGTTCAATCCTCAGCGCGAGCGCCGTGAGGTCGTCCAGCGGGAACCCCACGCGGCGAAGCTTGCGCTGCCGCTCGGCCAGCGCGTCCAGGGCCGCGGGCACGCCGTCCCGCGCGAGGCCGGCCAGCCACGCCGACTCAGCCACCGCGTCGGCGACCCCCTGCCGACGGTACTCGGCAATCGTCGCGTGTGTGCCCTCGACGGACTCTGCGCCGTGCTCGCCCGGAAGGGCCGGCGGCGGCGCGACGATCCGCTCCAGGCCGTCGCTGTAGAGGAGCACACTGTCACCCGGTGCCAGCCGCAGCGTCGCGACCTCGAACCGGGCTTCGGGCAGCACGCCCACCACGCCCCCTTCGAGACTGAGCAGCCGGGTCCGCCCGTCGGCCTGGCGATAGATCGGATACGGCGCCCCGCCCCGGGCGACGCTCAACTCCAGGGTGCGCGTGTTCAGGACCGCGTACACCGCGGCCACGAACGGGCAATCCGTCAGGTGCGCGTCGAGCAGGTCCTCGTTGAGCCGGCTCAGCACTTCGTCCGGCGACAGGATGTAGTACGACCCGCGCTCCTTCTCGCGGCCGCGCAAAGCCCGCTTGATGTACACCGTCAGGAGCGCGGCGGGGATTCCGTGCTCGGCCGCGTCGACGACCGCGATCCCCACGTGCTCGGCGTCGAGGGCGTGTACGTCGAAGATATCGCCGGATACGTATTCCACCGGCTCGTACACCACACGGAAGGAAGCCTGCCCGAATCGCGGCAGGTGGTCCGGAAAGAACTCGCGCTGCACGCGCTGGGCGACGCGAAGCTGTCGAGCGTAGCGCTGCGACACCGCCGCCCCGCCCCGATCGCCGGCGACCGTCGCGCGCCGGCTTGATCGTCGCGCCGTCCGCAGGCCCAGCATGGCGGTCAGCCGGCCGGCGAGTTCATCGGCGTCGTGCCCTGAGGCCGTCTCGATCGGCAGGCCGGCCGGGTGCGGGACCCGGGCCACCGGGCCGCCGGCTGCGCTCACGAGCAATGTCGCCCGCGGGCGAATCGCCAGCCGGTTCAGCAGCGCCCCGAGGGTGGACGCGATCGGGGCCGGGTCGGTCGGCAACACGACGACCACGTCGTCATCGTGGTGCGACGCGGTTCGCACCGCCTCCCGCAGCGGTGAGAAGCGAACCGTGGCCTGGGTACGGCTCAGGGCGGCGGGAAGCCCGGCCGGGACAACGTCGTCTGTCAACACCACCTGCAAGTTTGGCCGTGCCACGTTCGCCGTCCGATCACGCCCGAAGCGGCGCCAAGATAGGTCCCCCACTCGTCATCGGTTGGATGCGGACGGAACTTCGCGCCTGAGTCCGAATCGCTCACCCGGACAGGCAGCTCACCATGCCGGCCGCGCGGTGATCGGCGACGCGCCGGCGCGCCGCACGGGCCCGCAGGCCAGGTGCAGACTCAGAACGCGACCGTCGTGACGACGAGACGTCGAACCCCCAGATTCGGGTCGCCGCGGCATGCGCTCGCGATCAACGCATGTTCTGCTTGCCCGTGTCGGCGGCCTCCGATGCCGCAATCGCGCGATGTAGCGCCTCGCCCGACTCGGCCCGCTCGACCGCGTTGCGGAACTCCTCCAGGTTCATCAGCCGGCTGATCTTCGCCAGCGCCTGGATGTGCGGCCCGGTCTGGTCCGGCGGACTGAGCAACAACACGACGAATGTGACCGGGCGACCGTCGAGGCTCTGGAAGTCGACCGGCGTCGCGGGCTTGCCCGCGGCCATCACAAGCTGGCCGCAGCCGTCCGTCTTCCCGTGCGGGATGGCCAGGCCGTACCCGATGCCCGTAGTGCGTTCGGCCTCGCGTCGCTTGACGGCTTCGAGTGCGGCGTCGCGATCGCGGAGCTGGTTGAGGCTGTGGAGGAGGTCGACGAGTTCCGTGATCACGCCGAACTTGTCCGTCGCCACGAGCGGTACGCGGATGTGTTCGGGCGTCAGGAGCTTGTGCAGTTCCATCGGTCTACCTTGGGTTGAGCAAAGAACAGTCAGCGTAACCGCGCGGAAGCGCGGACGCCAGCGCCCGCCTGCCTCGAAGCGCGTCGCCCGCATCTGTTAGGCGCCCGGCACCTAACCGCATGATCGCACGGGGCTTAGCCCGTCGCGCCGCGACTGGCGGCCCACGACACGCTGGCAAGGCCGCGCTCTCAGTGCCGCCCCGGCGACGGCCGCGCCGCGCTGCAGGCACTCGCCGCCGCCGGCATGCTCGGTTAACGTACCTCTTTGGCAGTTGTCCAAGGATGCCCTGCGGCCGCGTGCGAGCCGCGTGCGAGGTGCGACGATGAGGAAGTTCCGCCTGTTCACACCCGGTCCGTGTGCCGTTCCCGAGGAAGTGCTGCTGGAGATGGCCCGCCCCTTCCACCACCACCGAACCGACTGGTTCAAGGGGTACATGAAGGACGCGACCAAGAAGCTCCAGGAGGTTCTCCAGACCGAGAACGAGGTCATCATCATCACCGGGTCCGGCACCGCGGCGGCCGAGGCGGCGATCGTCGGCTGCAATGGCGCTGGCTCGCGCCTGCTGACCCTGGAGGCGGGCAAGTTCGGCGAGCGCTGGGGTGAGATCGCTCAGCAGTTCGGCATCGACGTCGTGCGCCAGAAGATCGACTGGGGCAGCGCGCCGACCGCGGAACTCGTCGACGACTGTCTCAAGAAGGACGCCAAGATCACGGGCGTCATGGTGGTGCACAGCGAAACCTCGACCGCGACCGCTTGCGACCTCAAGGCCATCGCCGAGATCTGCCGTAAGCACGACAAGCTGCTCATGGCCGACTGCATCACGTCGGCCGGCGCGCTGCCGCTCAAGCCCGACAAGTGGGGCGTGGACGTGGTCATCACCGGCGCGCAGAAGTCGCTCATGCTGCCGCCCGGGCTGGGCTTCCTGGGCCTGTCCAAGCGCGCCTGTGCCGCGATCGAGGCGAACAAGTCGCAGCACGCCTACTACCTGAACCTCAACAAGGCCCGGAAGATGGCGGCCGAGCACGACACGCCCTTCACACCGGCGCACCTGCTCATCCGCGGTCTCGTGCGTGCCCTGGACATCCTGCTCGAAGAGGGCATGGAGTCGGTGTGGAAGCGCGTGGCGGCGATGGCCGCGGCGACGCGCGCGGCCGGCGAGGCCATCGGCCTCAAGGTCTTCAGCAAGTCGCCCTCTGACTCGGTCACCGCGCTCTGCCCGCCCGACGGCATCAAGGTCAAAGAACTCCGCGAGGAGCTCGAGAAGCGCTACGGCATCGAGTCCGCCGGCGGACAGGACCAGCTCAAGGGCAAGATCTTCCGCCTGGGGCACATGGGCTACGTCGACGAGATGGACACCCTGCTGGCCATCGGCGCGCTGGAGCAGTGCCTCTACAAGATGGGGCACAAGTTCAGCCTGGGCGCCGGCGTGACGGCCGCGCAGAAGGTCTTCGCCGAGCGGCTCTGAGCCCGCCGAGCCCCCTGGCCCTGATGCCGCGGAGCGGGTGCCGAGCCCGCTCCGTGGCGGTCATGGCGCAGGACGCCCGCTGCGCTGATCGTCGCGCGCCCCCGCGTCGCTCAGCTCGCCGGCGCCGCGGGCGGGTCGAACACCATGCAGACTTGCGAGCCGTAGAAGGGATAATGGATCCGGCATCGATAGGCGCGAAAGCGATTCTCGTCCCAGCTCATCTTCCGGCACACGTAGCGGAGCAGGTCGAGGTAGTTCGGGACCTCGCTCGCGCGGTAGCCGCTCAACCCCCGCCCCAGGGGCTGGACCGTCTCGGCCAGGTCGATCCGGTCGATGTTTCGGGTCGGATCGTTCACGTCCGCGACACCATTCACGGTCGTGTCGTAGATCACTAGCTCCGGGTCAGCGCCCGGCCACACGTCCTCGTGCACCAGCATGTCGAAGATGAGCGTCCGCGCGGGTTGCTCGGCAGTGGCGTAGAAGAACCGGCGCGGGCCGGCGCCAGGCCGTCGCCAGCGCGGATGGTTCCGCGCGTAGAACTCCGCCAGCCACAGATCGACCGCGGACTTGGGCCCCACCCCGTTGTCGGCCAGCGTATAGTGCACGCGATCACCCTCGACACGCGTGGCGATCTCGACCGACGCGGGCGAGCAGAACTCGCGTAGCAACGGTCCCTGGTCGCCCTCGACACGTTCGCCGCTCAGCGTCGCGTGCGTGTGGTCCGGCTCGTGCAGGACGCTCGAATACTGCACCGTCGCGCCGGGTCGGAGTCTGCGGAGCCCCAGCAGCCCTGCCAGAAGCGCCGTGTCGCACCACTCGGCTTCGGCCCCGGCCGACGGACACGCCATGAACGTGACCAGGGCCGTCTCGGTGAAGAGCCCTTTGAGGCTCGCGGCCCCCTTGAACATAGCCTGCTTGGCGGTCAGCTCGAATCGCTCGCGCGCATCGGGCAGCCAAGCCCCGATAATCGCATCCAGCCCGGCCCTGTCACCCGCATCAGTCCGAATCAGATAGTCGAACGCGCGTACCGCCTCCTCAGCGTCCTTGATGACGGATGGGTCGACGCCTCTTCGAGCCGCGGCCCGAAGCAACTGCCGGAGAGGCTCCGGGCCCGGCATCAGGTGGGCGGCGGCGAACGGGTCCTGCTTTCGGCAGGCGCTTAAGGCACGACTGGACAAGTCCTTGTTGATCCCGAGTGCGCGGGCCAGTTCCTGCGGGCGGTGCGGCCCTCCGGGAACGGAGTCGACGACGGCGCGAATAGCGTCGGCCAGCGTTCGGCCTACTTCTCCGATTCGATTCTGAAGGTCGACGGTCCGCACGGGGGTTAGGTCGGTCTCGGATGTGTTCGCCATGCGCATGATCCTAGCGGGAAGGCGTCCGGTGGGCAACAGAAGTTAATGATATCGCAAGTATTTCGCACAGAGAATTGTATTGACACGCAGATATTCCGGCTGTACATTGTGAACCATGCACTTCCAGTCGACGAATTCACATGTCGCGCTCAAGTTCGGAGATCGCCGAGAGGCGAGAAAGGAGAAGCAACCGTGAGCAGGTCTACCCCATCGTTTCTCGGTCCCTTGGTCGCCCTTGCCTGGGCCGGCAGCGCTGTCACTCTGGCCGAGTGCACCCCCACCTGGGCGAAGCGATTCGCAATCCCTGCAACCGGCCCCACCGCCGTTAACGCCGTCGTCACCCACGATGACGGCACCGGCGAACGCATCTACGCCGGCACGGATGCCGGGATCGTTTACATGTACGACCGCGACGGCTGGAGGAGCTTGGGCGGCAAGTTTTACGGCAATCTGACCGGCGTCGCCGGTGGGTTCATCTACGCCCTGCACTTCCACGACCCGGATGGGGCCGGTCCCGAGCTCGCGAGTCTCTACGCGGCCGGCATGTTTCGCCGGGCCGGCTCGGCCCTGGACGGCGACATCGTGACCTGCCAGAACGTGGCCCGCTGGAACGGCACGAAGTGGGAGGCGGTTGGCAACGGCTGGGCCGGGTCGTTCGCCTATGCGCTTGAGACCTTCGACGACGGCAACGGGCCGCGGCTCTACATCGGCGGCTTGGGCACGACCTTCGCGCCGGCCCTTCAACGATTCAACGCCGGCGACAACATCTGGGAGACGCCGACCCCTGACCCGTTGTTCTCAAGCGCCACCGTGCGCTCCCTCAAGGCATTCAACGACGGGTCCGGACCGGCGCTGTTCGTCGGCGGCGATCTGCCGGGTGCGGCGGGCGTGGTTTCGCCGGGGGTCGTCAAGTACACCGGAAGTGCCTGGGTCGCCGTGGGCGGCGGGGTCAGTGGCATCACGTACTCGATGGACGCCTTCAACGATGGCTCTGGTGCCGCTCTCTACCTCGGGGGCAGTTTCACCTCCCCCACCCCCGATAAGGTGATGAAGTGGGACGGCACAAGCCTGTCGAGCACCGGCAGCAACATCGCGACCACCGCCATCGGGCCGATCCTCAACACGCTTACCGTCGAGGGTGAAACGGCGTTGTACGCGTCCGGTCGGTTCTTCGCCGTCGGCGCCGGCATCCCCGTCAACTCGGTCGCCAAGTACGATGGCGAAGGTTGGAAGGGCACCGGCTACGCCCATGACCCCGAGTTCTCCCAGTACACGCGGACGACGTCGCTCGACCTCGATGCGCTGGGCGAAAACGATCGTGTACTCGTCGTCCTCGACGCCACGCAGAGGCCGTCGAAAGTCGTCACCGGAGTGACCACGCCGCTCGTTGACCCCACGCCGGCCTCAATCAGCACGCTCGCGGCCTACCGCGTCCTCGACCTCGACGGATCCGGGCCGCAGCCGGCGCAGCTCCTCGTTGTCGGACGCTACCTCAAGTACGCCGCCGACGGCTCGGTGGAGGTGCATCGCATTGGCGTATTTCAGAACGGCGGCTGGGTGGAGTTCGCGGGCGGGCTTCGCAACTTGGAATTGGCGGGCGACATCGCAGGCGACGAGGTGAACGCCGCGGCCGTCTTTGACGATGGCACCGGTCCCGCCCTGTACGTCGGTGGACGCTTCTCGCACAACGACGGCAGCCCGGCCAACAGCATCCTCAAGTACGACGGCGCGACCTGGACCACGATCGGCACCGGCATCCAGTCCAGCGGCCTGCCGGGCGTCGTGTACGATATGCTGGTTC
>CAADGM010000101.1 GCA_900696535.1 uncultured Planctomycetota bacterium | reverse complement strand
CCGACGCCGCCGTTCTCTCAGGTGCTCTTCAACACGACTTCCACGTTCGTGCCGTCGATTATCAGTTCCGGCCGGCTGCTCGCCTTCGGGCGGCCCGACTTCATCGATCCCCGGAACTCGACGCAGACCGGCGTCGCGGTCGTCGCGGCCAACGTCCTGCTGGCGTTCGCGAACGACCCGTCGTCACTCCGTTCGGACGAGGCACTAGCCGACGCGATGGCGAACTCCGCCCTGCACCAGCTCGGCTTCATGTTCGGATTGCAGGAAACCATCGCTCCGACGAACGACATCATGTACTACGCGTACGCGTTGGACGACGCGAATACGTTCACGACCAACCCGATCTTCTCGCCCAGCGGAGACCTCGGCGGAAGTGCCTTCGGCGACCCAACGCTCGGGTTCCAGGACGCGCCCGCCTACCTGCTCGAAGTCCTCGGCCCCAAGCCCTGACGAGAGCGCCCTCGCATTCCACCGAGCGGCGTCCCGCGCACTTCCGCGCCTGACTTCGCTCGGTGCATTTTTCCCTCCCCCGCGCGCACGGCCGCGCGCACATGCGCGCCGGCAGCGCGAGCGTGCGCGGTTCTGTGGACGTCGCACACGCTTCCGATACCCTTATTCCCAACTGCTCCCCGGTTATCCGGACGAAATCGCCCAATCGGTTCTTGCTTGGTCTCGATTGAAATGTAGAATCCAACTAGACCTGGGGGGCAGAGCATGGCCTCCGTCCGCGACCGGGTGCTGCGCGTGGCCGAAGCGCGCAGCGTGAAAGGCGCGAATGAACAAGGTCACGATCGAAGATATCAGCCGACACACGGGCCTGTCCCGCGGGACCGTGTCCCGGGCTCTAAACAACCGCCCGGATATCAGTGCGCAGACGAAAGAACGCGTCCTGGAGGCCTGCCGACAGCTCAATTACGTACCCAGTCATGCCGCCCGATCCCTGGCAACCGGCCGCTGCTACGCCGCCGCCGTCGTGGTTCCGACGTTTCGGGACTCGCTGGCCGCGGACATCCTGCGCGGAATCGTCCAGGCTGCGGGTGAGAATCGCTACACCGTTCACGTCACGGAGCTGGGCGAGGACGGTGATGCGGCCCTGACCACCCTGGCCGAGGTGGCCCACGATCGCGTGGATTGCGTGCTGGTGGCGGGGACGCTGCCGGCTCAGCAGGCGGCCCGGCTGACGGAACTCGCCGACGGTCGTCCGATCGCGCTGGCCGCCGGCGACAGCGAGCTGGGGGGCGATCGGTACCTCGTTGACTACGCGGAAGCAGGCCGATTGCTCGCCCGGCACCTTTCCCGGGCCGGCCAGAACGACCTGCTCTACGTGGTGGACAGCGCACGCGAGGGGGCCAGCGCGTCGTGCGAGGGCTTCCGCGAAGTCTGTGCCGAACGCGGCATCGACGCGTCGCGCGCCGTCGTCGAGATCGACGCCGCTCAGCAGGACTGGGCTGACGTCCTGCGCGACCGCTTGCCCGGAGTCCGGGCCCTGGCCGCCAATTCAGACTTGCTCGCAATCGAGTTGATGTCGTATTGCCGTGCCCTCGGGCGCCACCCCGGACGCGACCTGTTCGTGGCGGGGCAGGGCAACTCCGACGCCGCGGTTGAGTGCCGCCCGCAGCTCACATCCGTGGACTACTGCGGATCCGAGATCGGCCGGCGCGCGTTCGTGACGGCCGTTCAGCGCGTGACCCAGTCCCGGACGGACGCCGTCGAGACCGTTTACGCCGCCCCGATTCTCATCGAACGCGAATCGTCCCGGGCGTAGAGGGGCTGTCGCCTGCGGGGACTGGCCCGGTGCGCGGGGTGCTGCACCCGCGCGCCGGCCGAGGGAGCCTTAGCTCCAGCGCTACAATAAGTTACGCCCTTTCGGCCCCGGGGAGGAACCTGTCTTGACGCCCGCGCGCCCCATCGCTTACAGTCCGTTCACCAGGAGCGTTTCGGCCGGGCCCGCGGGGCGCGGCGAAGGACGGGCTGGAGCGCCAGCGTGCCTGTGTCGGCTGTAAGCTCCTGGTTGGCAAGGTCGCTCGGGGCGAAGGGTCGCGTGAGGACGCCGACAGCGGCGGGCGCGGCCGAGAGACGCGTATGCAAGTCACAGTCAAGGGCCGTCACATCGGTGTCAACGAAGAGTTGAAGCGCTACTGCACCGAGAAGGCAAGCCGGCTGCCCAGATTGTACGACCGCATCCGGTCGGTCGAGGTAATTCTGGACGGCCGGGAAGGGCTGCATACGGCCGAAATGCTGGTGCATTCCGACGGCTCGCAGCCCTTCGTGGCCAGCGAGGAGCATGCGGACGCGTTCGCGGCGGTCGACCTGCTGATGGACAAGATCGAGCAGCAGCTTCGTCGGCACAAGGAGCGGCATCGCAACCGCAAGCACCCGCCGATGGACTCGGGCTCGGGAACGGCGCCGTAACTGGCCGGATCCGCGGAGCACGCATGAAACTGTTGGACCTGATCCAGCCGGCGGCGATCGTGCCGGAGTTGGCGGCGACAGAACGGAACGCGGCGATACGAGAGTTGGTCCAGGCGCTCGCCGACGCGAAGCTGCTTCGCGCCGAGCAAGCAGAGCCCGTCGCACGCTCGATCATCACGCGTGAGCGGACCCGTGGGACGACCGGCTTCGGGAAGGGCGTGGCCGTGCCGCACGCCAAGGTGGAGGACCAGGCGCAGATCGTGGCGGCGGTCGGGCGCAGCACGGCGGGCATCGACTTCTCCTCGCTCGACGGCCAGCCGGTCCACATCGTCTTCCTGATCGTCAGCCCGCAAGACCGGCCGGAAGAGCACCTGCGGGCCATGGACCTGATCTTCCGCCACCTGCAACAGGAGAAGTTCCGCAAGTTCCTCCGGCAGCTCGACGATCGCGACAAGATCTACGATCTGCTGAAGGAGGCCGACGAGAAGGCCCTGGTGGCCTGACGCCTGCTCCCCGACGGAGGACGATGGGAAGCGAAGTAGACGGATGGACCCGGCCGTGGCGATCGAGCGCGAAGTCGTCATCCCCAACAAGGAGGGCCTGCACTTCCGGCCGATCATGCAGTTCGTCGACCTGGCCCAGCGTTACCAGGCGGGCCTGTCGGTGCACTGCGATGATCGCTCGGCGGATGGACGCAGCCCCATGGAAATGCTCATGCTCGTCGCCATTCAGGGCTCGAAGGTGAGGGTCGTGGCCGATGGCGCCGACGCGCAGGAGCTGGTCGACGCGATCGTGCGCCTGGTTGAGTCCGGCTTTGGCGAAACTTAAGCACGAAACAAGGAAAACTGCGGCATGTTGCGCCGCCCCAGCACGGGTCGGCGCCCGCGGCCGACCGACCGCGGCTGATGATCACCAAAAAGGGTATTAACGCCTCGCCCGGGGTGGCGATCGGTCCAGCTCTGGTGCTGGACACCGAAGAGTACCGCATCCCCCACCGGACGATCGACCCGGCTCAACTGCCTGCCCAGGTCCGCAATCTCGATGCGGCCCTGGACGCCTCCCGGCAGGAGGTCAGTGAGCTCCGGCTGGCTGCTGCGCGCAAGCTGGGCGACGAGACCGCCGCCATCTTCTCCTTTCACGAGCAATTCATCGCCGACCCGAAGCTGCGGGCGGGCGTCGTCGACCTGATTGAGCAGCATCGCTTCACCGCCGCCTACGCCTTTGCCCAGGTGATGAACCAGCGGCAGAAGCTCTTCCGCAACGTGGCCGACCCGTACCTCAAGGAGCGCGTCCGCGACCTCTACGACATTGAGAAGCGCGTCCTTCGACACATCCTCGGTCGCACGCGCGAGGACATGACCCGCCTCACCGAGCCCGTGATCGTCGTCGCGCACGATATAACGCCCTCGCAGGCCATCTCCTTCGACCGGCGCTTGATACTCGCCTTCGCCATCAATGTCGGGGGCCAGACGTCGCACATGTCGATCATCGCCCGCATGCTCGGCATCCCCGCCGTCGTCGCGCTCAACGACATCACCACCGACGTCTCGGGCGGCGAGACGATCGTGGTCGACGGATCCAACGGCATCGTCGTCGCCAATCCCGACAAGGAGACGCTCAACCGCTATCGCGAGCAGCAGCGCGAGTTCGAGCGATTCAACATCCAGCTCCGCGCCCTGCGCGACGAGCCCGCGGTCACACGCGACGGGCTGCCCGTCCAGCTCCTGGCCAACATCGAGGTACCCGAGGAGGTCTCGCGGGCCATCGAGGCCGGCGCGGAGGGCGTCGGGCTCTACCGCACCGAGCTCCTGTTCCTCTCCTCCCCGCGCCTGCCGACTGAGGAGCAGCAGTACGAGGCCTTCCGCGCCGCGCTCCGGGCCGCCCAGGGCCGGCCCGTGGTCATCCGCACGATCGACCTCGGTGCCGACAAGCTCGCCCCGGGAATGAGCGCGCAGCAGGATCACAACCCCGTACTCGGCCTGCGCTCGCTGCGCTACTGCCTCATCCACTTGGACATGTTCAAGGTACACCTGCGGGCCATCCTGCGAGCCTCCGTCGAGGGCGACATGCGGATCATGTTCCCCATGATCGCGACCGTGATGGAGCTGCGGCAGGCAAAGGCAACCCTGGCCGACGTGATGGAGGACCTCGACGAGGAGGGCATCGCCTTCAGACGCAACGTCCCCATCGGGATGATGGTCGAGACGCCTGCCGCCGCGCTGCTGGCCGGCGCGTTCGCCCGCGAGTGCGCGTTCCTGAGCATCGGCACAAACGACCTGACGCAGTACACGCTGGCCGTAGACCGGGCCAACGAGCGCGTCGCGCAGCTCTACTCCGCCCACAATCCCGCCGTCGTCCGGCTGATCCACCAGGTGATTCGGAACGCTCGTCGCTACAAGGTGAGCGTCAGCCTGTGCGGCGAAATGGCCGGCAACACGCTCTACACCCAGCTCCTGCTCGGCCTCGGGCTGCAACGCTTCTCGATGGCCCCCGGCGACATCCCCGCCGTCAAGCGGATCGTCCGCTCGACCACCATCGAGCGCTGCCGCCAGATCGCCCGCAAAGTGATCGAATTCGACGCCGATCGGCAGGTCCTCAATTACCTCCGCGAGGAGCTGCGCAGCATCGTCCCCGAGGAGGACGCATGAGCGCCGTGCATCCCTCCGCGCCGGTCATCGACCCCGTCGCCCGGCCAGTGCCGGCCCCGCGGGTACTGGTGCGCTATGGGATCGACGGGGACCTGCGCTTCATCTCCCACCACGACGAGATCCGCATGCTCACGCGGGCGATCGTGCGGGCGGGTTGGCCGCTGGCTTACAGCGGCGGCTTCAATCCCGCGCCACGACTCGCCATCCTCCTGCCGCGACCGGTGGGCATGGCCGCCAGGAACCAGCTTGCGCTCGTTCGGGTGATCACCGACGTCGTCCCCGGCGCGCTGGCGACGGCCCTGGTCGAGGCGCTGCCCCGCCAGTTCCTGCTGGAAGACGTCGCGACCGTGCCGCCCGGCGTCGCTCCCCGCCCGCGGACGACGACCTACGAGCTGGCGGTCGCACCCGACGACCGCGCGGCGCTCCCTGACCGCATTGCGAGCTTCCTCGCCCGCGGCGACTGGCGCGTCGACCGGGTCGATCGTGACGGGCACCGGCGCGGCTGGGTCGACATCCGCCCCGCGGTCCGGGAAGTGGAACTCAACGAATCGACGCTGCGCGTCACGCGGGACCTCGAGGCCGGCGTGTCCGCACGCCCCGAAGAACTGCTTGCGGCGCTTGGACTCCCGGGCGAGGCCTATGGCCATCGCTGGGTCCGAGCCCGCGTCCTGTGGAACATCCAATCGGCCGGCGCGCCTCGGCACGCCGCGCCAAACTCAGAAGAAGTGAGGTCTGACCTTGACAAGCAAGTCCAGCAAGAAGACTGAACGCCCGCGGAAGAAGACCGCGGCGAAGAAGACAACCCGACGAAGCAAGACCGCGGACACCGAGGCGGTCCCCGCCGACACGGCCCCGACCGCCGGGCACGCGCCTCCCGCGAGCCGCAAGTCCCGTGGTCGCACCGAAGCCGGCCGGGCACGGTCCAAGTCGCGCGGGGAAGCGGCCGCGGTGGCGCCACCTGAGACGGGAGCCGACGCGATCGTTCGCGAAGCCGAGGCTCCGGCCGCGGTATCCCTGCGGCCCGTGGCGAAAGATGCCACGATCGAGGAGGCCGGCGGCAAGATCGTGATCCGCTTTCCTCCCGTCGCGCCGCCGCCCTTCATTCCGCCGCCGAAGCTGCCCGAGCCCCCCACCTCGCGCGTCGAGCCACCTCCCGCTCGCCCGGCGAGACCGGCCGAGTTGCCCGAAGCGCGCGGAGCCGCGCCCGACGCCGAGCAGCGCGAGCCGCGCCCGGCGGAGCCGGTCTCCAACCGTTTCCACGACAGCGGCTCGCAGCCGGTCGTCGAACCCCGAGAGCACGGGCGCGACGTGCGCTCGCGCGACGAGCGCGGGCCGAGTGACCGCGACCAGCGCGACCACCGCGGCCGCGACGGCGGCGGGCGGGACGATCGTCGGCGCGACGACCGTGGGCGCGACGACCGCGGACGTGGCGGCACGCGGGACGACCGAGGACGCGGCGGGCAGGAGCGGCACGGGCGTCTCCAGGACGACGGCGCGCGTGCCGAGCGGCCGGTGCTCGCCCCGCAAGCTCGCACCGAGCCGTCGCACCGTCCCGCCGGAACCGAGTCGTTGACCGGCGCGGACGATGAACACCTCAGCCCCAGCAAGCGGCGCCGCATGCGCCGCCGCCGGCGCCGCGAGCAGATGCTGACCAGCGAGCCGGCTGCGAGCGTGCCGACCGCTCCACACCCGGTCGAAGCAGAGTCCGACCCGGAGCTCCTGGACGAGCCCACGCCGCCGACCCGCGCGGTCGACGAAGACGAAGACGAGGACGAACCCTGGCTGGCCGCCGCCGAGACGATTCGCGCGGAAATCAGCCAGCGCAAGGGGCCACCGCTGCTCGACGCCGGTGAGCTGGGCGAGGCCCCCACCGAGGTCGATGTCAGCGAGCTGGACGAACCCGAGGAGGCCGAGGTTGCCGAACCGCCAGTCACCCCGGCGCGGCGCGAGCGCGAACGCGAGGACGATCGAGGCCGGCGAGGCCGGCGGGGTCGGCGCGGCCGCCACGGTCGCCGCAACGGGTTCGAAGGCGCTGGCACGGCCATCACCGAGGAGGAGCTCGGCCCGGCCACTGCGGTCGAGGGCAAGGGGCGCCGGCTCGTCCGCGAGATGATCATCAACGCCATCCCGCGCGAGGAGTGCCGCATCGGCATCCTCTGCAACGGCCGCCTCGAAGAGATCTACATGGAGCGGGCTACGGCGGAGAACCACGTCGGCAACATCTACAAGGGCGTGGTCACGAACGTCGAGCCCAGCATCCAGGCCGCCTTCATCGACTTCGGCCAGGGCAAGAACGGCTTCCTGCACATCTCCGACCTGCACCCGCAGTACTTCCCCGACGGCCACAGCCACACGGAGAACGTCGGCCACAAGATGCCCCGGCGGCACCGCCCCCCGATCCAGAAGTGCCTGCGGCGCGGCCAGGAGGTGATCGTCCAAGTCACCAAGGAGGGCATCGGCACGAAGGGGCCGACGCTCTCGACGTACCTCAGTATTCCGGGCCGCTTCCTGGTCATGATGCCCGGCATGGGCAAGATGGGCGTCTCGCGGCGAATCGAAGACGATAGCTCACGCGAGAAGCTCCGGAGCGTGCTGGCCGAGCTCGAGCTGCCCGAGGGTATGGGCTTCATCGCCCGCACCGCCGCGCTCGATCGCGACAAGGAAGAACTCCAGAACGATCTGTCGTACCTGACGCGTCTCTGGCGGGCGGTCGAGAACCGCACCAAGAACGACGCCGCTCCGGCCGAGCTGTACCGCGAAAGCGACCTGGTCATCCGCACGCTCCGCGACGTCTTCAGCGACGACATCGACCGGATCATCGTGGACGACCCGGACGTAGCCCAGCGGGCCCGCGGCTTCCTGAGCATCTTCAGCCCCGCGGCGGCCGACCTGGTCACGCAGTTCGAGGGGCCCGAGCCCATCTTCCACAAGTACGGGATCGAGGCGGAGCTCGAGCAACTGCACTCGCGCCGCGTGCCGCTGGGCTCCGGCGGGTCGGTGGTCATCGAGCCCACCGAGGCGCTGGTCGCGATCGACGTCAACAGCGGTCGGTTCCGCACGGAGGACGACGCGGAGAATACCGCCTTCAAGATCAACCTGGAGGCAGCCGACGAGATCGCCCGCCAGCTCCGACTGCGCGACCTGGGCGGGGTGATCGTGTGCGACTTCATCGACATGCGCATGGAGTCGCACCGCAAGGAGATCGAGCGTCGGCTCGCCCGCAACCTCCGCGATCACAAGGAGCGGGCCAAGGTCCTGCGGATGAGCGAGTTCGGCATCATCGAGCTCACGCGCCAGCGGCAGCGGGCCAGCCTCACCCGCAGCGTCTACCAGGATTGCCGCCATTGCCGCGGCACGGGCCTGGTCAAGACCATCGAATCGGTGGCGCTGGACGTCATGCGCCTGATCCAGTTGGCCGTCACCCGGCAACACATTCAGACGATCGAGGTCTCCGTCTCGCCGGACGTGGCCTACCTGCTCCAGAACCGCAAGCGACGGCTGCTGCATGAGCTGGAGACGAACAATCGGCGGGTGATCTCAATTCGCCCGGATCCGCTCTTCAGCCTGGACCAGGTGGAGATCCGCTGCACCGACGCCCGCGGGCGCCTCGTGCCGCATACGTAAGCGGAGAGCGAGTGAGCGCAGTGCGGGACTCGGCGCCGGTACACGCCGGCCGGCGGCTGGTCCCACACTGCGGCTCCCGATCGGCGGCCGTCCCACGCTGCAACTGCCGCACGGAGGCTGGTCCCCCGCGGAGGGTCGGTTTCGGTCTGTCACTCCCGCGCAAGCGGGAATCCAGGGCCGCCGTGCGCGATGGCACAACGACGCCGCGGTCCCGCTTCCACTCGGTCCGGTCCCGGGCCAGAATACGCCGCCGGCGCGGGGGATCCGCGCGGGCCACTCGATAGGAGCCGACGATGGCCGCGGCCGCGGTGCCGGTGGAACAGCAGGTAGCCGAGTTTCAGCGTGAGTTCCGCACGCTGCGGGACGAGATCGGCAAGATGATCGTCGGGCACGGCGACGTGGTCGACGGGGTGCTGGTGTGCCTGTTCGCGTCCGGGCACGCACTGCTCGAAGGCGTGCCCGGCCTGGGCAAGACGCTGCTGATCCGCACGCTGGCCGAGGCCCTCAGCCTCGAGTTCTCGCGCATCCAGTTCACGCCCGACCTGATGCCCGCGGACATCATCGGCACGAACATCATCACGGAGGACCCGGAGACCGGCCGCCGCGGCTTCCAGTTCCAGCGCGGTCCCGTCTTCGCGCAGATCGTCCTGGCCGACGAGATCAACCGGGCCACGCCCAAGACGCAGTCCGCCCTGCTCGAAGCGATGCAGGAGCACGCCGTCACCAGCGGCGGCCGGCGCTACGCCCTGACCGAGCCGTTCTTCGTCATGGCGACGCAGAACCCGATCGAGCAGGAGGGCACGTACCCTCTGCCCGAGGCGCAGCTCGACCGCTTCTTCTTCAAGCTGCTCGTCGGCTACTCCGACCACGAGGAGCTCCGCACGATCCTCGACCGCACGACCACCGGCTATAAGCCCGACATCTCGCCCGTGCTCACCGCGGAGCGGATCCTGGCCGGGCAGGCGCTGGTCCGCCGCGTCGTCGTCGCCCCGCACGTGCAGGACTACGCGATTCGCCTCGTGCTGGCGACGCACCCGCAGAGCGCGGCGGCCACCGAGGCGGTCAACAAGTACGTGCGCTGGGGCAGCAGCCCGCGCGGCGCGCAGGCCGTGATCCTTGCGAGCAAGATCTACGCGCTGCTCGACGGCCGCTACAACGTGAGCTTCGCCGACGTGCGCAAGGCCGCGCCGCCGGCGCTGCGGCATCGGCTGCTGTTGAACTTCGAGGGCGAGGCCGAGGGGCTGAGCACGGACTTCGTCGTCAGCGACCTCCTGGAGAGGGTGCCGACCGAAGGCAAATAGGCCCCGGCGGCGCCCGGATGCCGATTCGCAGTGACGAAAGTGAGCGGGCTCGCGGCCAGTCCGCGGAGCAAGCGGACCAACCACGCGTCGCAGTGGAGGCGCATGAGGCACGAGGACTGGATGCAACAGGCGATCGAGCAGGCTCGCGCCGGCCTGGCGCGCGGGCAGTCGCCGTTCGGCGCCGTCATCGTGCGCGGCGACGAGCTGCTGGCCGCCGGCCACAACGAGGTCTGGCTCCGGGCCGACCCGACCGCGCACGCGGAGGTCGTGGCGATTCAGCGGGCGGCGCAGGCAGCCGGCTCGATTAACCTCTCCGGCAGCGCGATTTACACGACGTGCGAGCCGTGCCCGATGTGTGCCGCGGCGATCCACTGGGCCCGGCTTGACGCCGTGTTCTGCGGCGCGACCATCGCCGACGCCGCGGCGGCAGGATTTCGAGAGCTGTCGCTGTCGGCGGCCGAGCTGTACTCGCGCGGCGGCAGCCAGGTGCGACTGACCGCGGGCCTGCTGGCGGCGGAGTGCGCGGCGCTGTTCGACGAGTGGCGGCGGGCCGGTGGTCGGGCATACTGACGCGAGCCGCGGGCGGCGCGGCGAGGAACTGCGGGCCGATGTTCCGAAAAGTGCTGATTGCCAACCGCGGCGAGATCGCCGTGCGGATCGCGCAGACGCTCCAAGAGATGGGGATCGTCGCGGTCGCGGTGTACTCCGATGTGGATCGGAAGTCGCTGCACGTCCAAGTCGCTGACGAGGCGCCCGCGCTGGAGGGGGCATCACCGGGCGAGACCTACCTCGACGCGCACAAGATCCTCGAAGTGGCCCGCGTGCACGGCTGCGACGCAATCCACCCTGGCTACGGGTTCCTCTCCGAGAATGAGGACTTCGCCCAGGCCTGCCACGACGCCGGCGTCGTCTTCATTGGACCCGAGCCACGCGTCATTCGCAGCATGGGCGACAAGATCGTCGCCAAGACCACGCTCGCGCGGGCAGGCGTGCCGGTCGTGCCGGGTTTCACGAGCGAGGCCGACGTGGACGCCGCGGCGCTCCAGCGCGCCGCCGGCAACATCGGCTACCCGGTACTCATCAAGGCAGCCGCGGGCGGCGGCGGCAAGGGCATGCGCATCGTGCACGCCGAGGGCGACCTGCCGGCGGCACTGGAGGCGGCCCAGCGCGAGGCGGGCAGCGCCTTCGGGGACGCCCGCATCTTCCTCGAGAAGTACATCGAGCGGCCCAGGCACATCGAGTTTCAGATCTTCGGCGACGCGCACGGCAACGTCGTGCACCTGTTCGAGCGCGAGTGCTCGATCCAGCGCCGCTATCAGAAGATCGTCGAGGAGTCGCCTTCGCCGGCGCTGTCGCCCGAGCTGCGGCGGCGCATGGGCGACGCGGCGGTGACGGCGGCCCGCACGATGGGCTACACGAACGCGGGGACGGTCGAGTTCATCGTGGACCAATCCGGGCACTTCTACTTCCTCGAGGTCAACACGCGGCTCCAGGTCGAGCACCCGGTGACGGAAATGGTCACGCGGCAGGACCTGGTTCGGGCGCAGATCCTGGTCGCGGCCGGCGAGCCGCTGCCGTTCCGGACGGAGGACCTGCGGCAGGACGGACACGCGATGGAAGTCAGGATCTACGCGGAGGACGCGGCCCGCGGCTTCCTGCCGTCGATCGGTCGGCTGGAGCGCTACGTGCCCCCGACCGGAGGGAACATCCGCGTGGATTCGGGTGTGCGCGAGGGCTCGGTGGTCACGGTGCACTACGATCCCATGCTGGCCAAGCTGATCACGTGGGCCCCGACGCGCGACGAAGCAATGGCCCGACTCGCGTGGGCGCTGGACCGCTTCGTCGTGCTGGGTGTAACCACAAACATCGAGTTCCTGCGTAACCTGATCGAGCACGCGGAATTCCGCGCCGGTCGGCTGCATACACACTTCCTTCAGGAGCACACCGTCGCCCCGAGGCGCGCGGGTGAGCCGACCGACGAGGCGCTCCTGGTTGCCGCACTCAGCCTGAGCGGCACGCTGAGCGACGCCGGCAGCGTGCGCGAGAGCCGGTCAGCGGCAGCGGTGGTCGAGCCGACGTCGCCGTGGTTGCGCGCGGGCCGCTGGCGAAACACGTAGGCGCCGGCAGCAGCGCTGCGGCACCGGCTTTCAACCGGTGCGAAACCCACCGGTGCGTCCGTTCGTGTCCTGGGTCGCAAGCGGAGTAAAACGACGTGTTCAAGGTGGCACTGAGAGCAACCGACGGCGGCCCCACCGTCGACGTCGTCATCGAGCGTGCCCCGCGCGAAGCGCGCGAGACGCACGTAGCCCGCGTCGGCCCGCAGGCCGTGGAACTGGAACTCGAACAGCTCGCTCCCGGCGACGGCTGGCTGCGCATCCGCGAGCGCGTCCACGCCTTTCACGCCGTCCGCGACGGGGACCGCGTGCGCGCCTGGGTCGCCGGCCGGCTGTACGACATCGAGGCCGTCGCGCGGATTCCGCGGCGCGCCGCGGCCACCGCCGGCGCTGCCCGCCGGGCCACGCTGACCGCCCCAATGCCGGGGACGGTGCTGCGGGTCGCGGTGGCCCGCGGCGACGAGTTCGCCGCGCACCAGCCGCTCGTCATACTCGAGTCGATGAAGATGGAGATGACGCTCTCGGCACCGCACCCGGGGCGGATCAAGGAGGTTCTGTGCCACGCCGGCCAGCTTGTCGAGCTCGGCGCCGTGCTGCTGCGCCTCGAGGAGCCGGACGATGGCGAGCCAGCCTGAGCCCGTGAGGATCGTCGAGGTCGGGCCGCGCGACGGGCTGCAAAACGAGCCGGTCCCCGTGCCGACCGCCACAAAGCGCGCGTTTGTCGAGCGACTCGTGGCGGCCGGCCTGCGCGAGATCGAGGTCACTTCCTTCGTCCATCCGAAGCTCGTGCCCCAGCTTGCCGACGCGGCCGAGCTGTGTGCCGGGCTGCCGGCCGCCCCCGGCGTCCGCTACTCCGCCCTGGCGCCCAACGAGAAGGGGCTGGAGCGAGCCCTTGCCGCGGGAGTGCAGCGCGTGGCCGTGTTCACCGCGGCGTCAGAGACTTTTGCACAGCGCAACATCAACATGAGCATCGACGAGTCGTTGCGAACGTTTGCAGAAGTCGCGCGCCGCGCGCTCGCTGCCGGCGTCAGCGTCCGCGGCTACCTCTCGACGTGCTTCGTCTGCCCGTTCGAGGGCCACATCGCCGCCGCGCGTGTGCTCGACCTGACGCAACGGCTGCTGGACATCGGCTGTGACGAGGTCGCCATCAGCGACACGATCGGCGCCGCCGCGCCCCGCGACGTGGCCGAGACGGTCGGCCTCGTGCTCTCGCGCGTCCCGGCCGCGAAGCTGGCCCTGCACTTCCACGACACCTACGGCACGGCGCTGGCCAACGTCGTCGCCGGGCTACAACTTGGCATACGCACGTTCGACGCGTCAGCCGGGGGGCTGGGCGGGTGTCCGTTCGCGCCCGGCGCCGCCGGCAACCTGGCCACCGAGGACCTGGTTTACTTGCTGGAGCGCATGGGCCATCCCACGGGGGTGCGGCTTGACGCGGTGGTCGCGGCGGCCGGGCTGATCTCGCAGCACACGGGTCGCCCGCTGGCGAGCCGCAACGCCCGACGACTCGGGGGCGATCATGCGTGTGCTGCGGTTTGATACGCTGGATTCGACCAACGAGCAGGCCAGGCGTTTCTGGCACGAGGGCGGTGCCACGGAACCGATCTGCATCGTCGCGCGGGAGCAGACCGCGGGGCGCGGGTCCCGCGGGCGGACGTGGTGCTCGCCGCGCGACGCGGGCGTCTACGCCTCGCTCCTTCAAGCAGTACCGGGGGACGCGGATGAGCGCGTGGTGACACCGCCGATCTCGACGGACTTCACGCTGGCCGCGGGGGTGGCGTGCGCGGCAGTACTGTCCAAGGAGTTCGCGCTTGCGGTGACGCTCAAGCCGGTGAACGATCTGTACGTTGGCGGCAGGAAACTCGGCGGCATCCTGGTAGAAGGGCTGGTCGAGTCGGGGCGGCTCATCGCAGTCATCACCGGAGTGGGTGTCAACGTGCGGGACGTGCCGCTCACACTGCCGGCCGGCTCCGCGCCATCCACCAGCCTCGCGGCGCACCTGCCCGGCGAGCGGGTCGCGGCAATCGAGTTGGAGCGGCTTGCGGAGCGCCTCATGTCTGGAGTGCACGCGGTACAGGCCGAGACCTTCCGCGGCCGGCCAGCGCCAAGCTTGCCGTAGTCGTCTCGGCCGCGGTTCCGTACACTGGAGTGGGGACGGGGTTGCACGCCGGGGCGCGCGCTTCGGGCCCGGGAGGACCGCCACATGATTCGCTCGCACTGCCCGTCCTGCCGGACGGTCTTCAAGGTGCCAGCCGAGAAACTGGGCAAGCGCGTCCGCTGCCGACGCTGCGGTACGACGTTCACGATCGCGGCCGAGACGTCCGACGAGCCGCTCGGCGCGGCGTACCTGGAGTTCGACAACCCGCCGTCCGGCAGCCAAGTCGACCCTTGGCAAGCCTCGCCATCGGCGCAGCAAGGGGCGATCGCGGCGGCCGCCGGCGGAGCAGAGGCGACGCAGGAGTCGGCGGACGAGACGCCGCGCGTTCCGCTTCTTGGCGCCACGCGCGTCTACGTGCGGGAGATCGGCCGCACACTGCTGCTGATGGCGCGGCCGCAGAGCCTGATCGTGCTTGCAATCGTGTGCGTGATCTGCTCGCTCCAGCTCGTGGCGATGTTCGCGCTGTGCTTCGCGCTGCCGATGCAGATCATCCTGGCGGGCTGGTACCTGGCGTACCTGCTGAACGTCGTCGTCAGCGGAGCGGCGAACGAGGACGGGCTGCCGAGCCTGACGATGGAGGACGGCGTCGTCGGAGGCATCCTTTACCCGCTGCTCAAGTTCGTGGCGATCACGGTCCTCTCGATGGCGCCGTTGGGTCTGCTCCTGATCTCATTCGCGCGGGCCGGCGAGTTGGACGGGATCGAGGCGCTGAGCGTGTGGGCGCGCGTCCTGCAGCGCGACTTCAGCGCGATGCTCACGCTGGAACCGGGGCATCAGTTGGCGGCCTGGCTCATGCTCGGGCTGGGCCTGGTCTTCCAGCCCATCATGCTGCTGGTCGTGGCAGTGGATACGATTCGCTCGCTGCTGCGCGTCGACCTCATGGCCCGAACGATTATCCGGACAGCGCCGGGCTACGCCGTGCTGCTGGTGCTGACGCTCGTGACGAACGCCGCGCCGGTGCTGCTGACGGTGCTGCTCGGCCTCGAGGACCCGGAGTCGATGCTGCCCCGCCTGGGCGAGTGGTTTGCGTTGAGCGTGGCGGTCGTGTGCGCGGGCGTGCTCCTCTCGGTGCTTCAGATGCGCGCCACCGGGCTCTACTACCACTTCTTCAAGACGCGCTTCGCGTGGTCATGGGGCTGATCGCCGCTCGGGCGGCCAGCGCTGCGTCCCGTGCCTGGGCGACGGTCGCGTCGACCACGGTCAGGTGCCCCATCTTGCGGCCCGGGCGCGGCTCGCGCTTGCCGTAGAGGTGCAGCGCAACGCCGGGCTGCTCGAGCGCGGCGCGCCAGTGCGGCGTCCCGCCAGCCCACAGGTCACCCAGGAGGTTGGCCATCGCGGCCGCAGAGACGCGCAGGGTCGTCGCACCAAGGGGCAGTCCGCAGACCGCCCGCACGTGCTGCTCGAATTGGCTGGTCGCGCATGCCTCGATCGTCAGGTGACCGGAGTTGTGCGAGCGCGGGGCAAGCTCGTTGACCAGCAGCCGGCCGTCCTCTGTCAAGAACAGCTCGACGCATAGCAGGCCAACCAGCTCGAGCCGCTCGGCCAGCGCGAAGCCGATCTCGCGCGCCTCGCGGCTGACGCGCTCCGCAGCCTCGGCCGGAAGCAGCGAGACATCGAGGATGTGCCGCTCGTGGGTGTTGTGAAAAGGCCCGTAGCAGTCCATCACGCCGTCGCATCCGCGAGCCACGATGACGGACAGCTCGCGCTCGAACGCCACGACAGTCTCGAGCACCGCCTCGTGCGCGTGGCTCGGGTGCCACGCCGCCTCGACATCGGCGTGCGTTTCGAGCCGGATCTGTCCCTTGCCGTCATACCCCGCCGCGGCTGTCTTGAGCACCGCCGGCAGGCCGATCCGGCCGACGGCGGCGTGCAACTCGTCGCGCGAGTAGACCGGCTCGAACGGCGCGAGCGGCACTCCGGCAGCGCGCACAAACTGCTTCTCGCGAATGCGGTGCTGCGTGATGTGCAGGACCGACGCCGCCGGACGCAGCGGCGCGTGGCGGTCGGCCGCCGCGGCGGCCACGGCGCTGACGTTCTCGAACTCGAGCGTGACGACATCGACGCCGCGAGCCAGCTCGGCCACCGCATCCGGGTCGTCGTAGGCGGCCACGATCTCGTGGTCGGCCACCTGACCGGCGGGCGAATCCGGCTCGCTGGAGAGGACGTGCACGCGATAGCCAAGCCGACGGGCGGCCAGCGCGAACATGCGCCCAAGCTGCCCGCCGCCGAGCACGCCGATCGTCGCGCCGGGCAGGAT
>CAADGM010000100.1 GCA_900696535.1 uncultured Planctomycetota bacterium | reverse complement strand
GTGACCGCGCTGGGGTTCGTGCCCAGGCGCGGGTCGGCCTTGTACTGGTTCCAGTTCGGGGGCGGACCCTCTTCGCCGTTGAACGGCACGTTCGGATCGACCGTGATGTTGAAGAAGTTGAACAGGTCGATCACGTTCACCAGCGCGAACGGGTGGTCGGTGGGCGGGTTCTGGGCCCCGGCCGGCGCGCACAGGCCGACCAGGACGATCAGTCCGCACGTCGCCATCGGGATGTTCATCGTACGCATGCGCCTTCATCCTCCATGTGGTCGGCCGCGCGCGGCGGCACGTGGATCACCACCAGAACACGGGACGATCGAAGCCCCCGCCGGTTCGATCGATCAGGAGCCGCGGCCGCAGTGTCTGGGCCTGACGAAACAGGACGCTGCCGTCCTCGTAGGCGTAGTTGCCGCCGCGAACCAGGTTGTTCTTCCGGCTCTCGAACCGCGTGGTCGAGAGGTGGTTGCTGGCCGTGACCTGGAGATCCTTGGCCAGGAACTTGGCCTGGATTCCCGCCAGCGACTCGTTTCGTGAGATCATGATGTCGTGCAGGAACGGGACGCGCGAGTCCGATCCGCTGTTCGGCAATCGAACGGACTTGCGGTCGACACGGAACGGCAGCCGGTACCACGACACGGGCAGGTCGGGGCTGCCGGGAATCTTGTTCTGCTGATCGTCGAGCACCACGAACAGGCCGTTGACCGCGCTGCTGTTGATGACGGCCTCATCGCGGATTCCGCCCGCGATACCGCCGGCGTATGGCCCGCCGCCCACGTAGTTCCAGATCTGCGCGTAGTCCATGAAGCTGCCGAAGTCCGAGGGCGTGTCCCAGCCGGCGTAGTTCGAGGTCGGCTTGGAGGTGAAGTTGCCCGTCGAGGGGCAGTAGAAGATCTGGCCGACCTTCTTCGAGCGGGCGAGCTCCTCGAAACTGAACTTGCTGTCGGGGCCGCGCTGCGGCGGGGTCATGTTGAGGTACTTGGCCAGCAGTTCGGCCAGGTGCCACTCGTTGCCCGGGGCCGCGATGGTCGTGGACCCGCGCAGGTAGGCATAGCTGGGGTCCGAGCCCTGGTGCATGGGGACGCTGTCGCGGTTCTCCGCCGCGTAAGTGATGAACGCCTGGGCCAGGCTGCGGAGCTGCGCGGAGCAGACCGCCCGCCGCCCCTGCTCACGCGCGTTGTTGAGTGCGGGGAGGAGGATCGAAATGAGTAAGGCAATGATGGCAACGACTACGAGCAACTCGATCAGCGTGAAGCCGCGATCCGTGCGTCTCATCTCAGAGGCTCCGCATCAGTCCTTTTCGCTATCTCGTCGCCACGCGTCCCGCGTGACGGGGTTCACTCCGAACAGCCGACTCCGCCGCGTCGAACCGGGCGGCGGGCGGCGCCGTGCCAGCCATGCACACGGCGCCGCGTGAATCGCCACGAAGCCGCCTTAGCGGCGCCGCAGGGCCAGCAGGCCCAGGGCGAGCAGGCCGAGCGTGGCCGGCTCCGGAATCGCATTGCGACTGAAGATGTAGATCTTCTCGTTGCTCCAGTCGCTGATGGCCAGCAGCCCGCTGCCGGCGTCATAGCTGAAGTCGTAGATGCTTCCGGCCAGCGTCAGGAAATCGAACGGGCCGGAGCCGTCGGCGTTGAGCCAGTTGACGGCCTTGGCCTGGGCCAAGCCCTGGCCGGTCGCATCGGCATCGAACACCTTGATGCGGGTCGAGAAGTTGATCCCGCCGACCGAGCTGCGCCAGTTGCCCAGCACGAGGTTGAAGCCGCCCCACGCGGGCAGATACTCGACGTTGATGGCCGAGTTGGTGCCGTCCGGCAGGGTCACGATCGGCTCCATCCCCGCGGTCGAGCCGTCCAGCATCGTGAAGTTGTGCGGCCCCACGCGCTTGCCGCGGCCAATGCCGTTGACATAGCGGATATAGAGGTCACTCGAATCGGCCGCGTAGCGCGCGTCGCGCGTGCCGGTGCCGAGCGAGGGGTGGAAGATGTTGAACCCGTTGTCGATCAGGTTGAAGCTGTTGTCGTAGTGATTGCGGTTGCCGTTACCGAACGCAAAGAGCGACACGCCCGCGCCGGCCCCGCCGCCGCCAACCCAACCGGGATCGACCGCGGCACCGTCGAACCGGTCGCCGCCCGAGCCCTGGATGTTCAGGCCGGCCGAGTTCGCCGAGCCGATCAGGTTGCCGTTCAGGTCAAAGGTGTAGGCCACGTCCGGGTCGACGCCGCCATTGTTTGTGCCGGCAATGATCGTGTTGCCCTGGAGGTCCAGGTTAACGAAGCCATTGGTCGTGCCGGCGGCAGGGCCCATCTGGGCGAACGCACCGCCGTAGGTCGGCGCACTGAGCGGACCATTGATGCGATGGATTCGCGCGTCGGTGAAGAGCGTGCCGACGTAGAGGGTCGAGCCGTTGAACGCGACCGAGCCCGGCCGGCCGCCGATCGCCAGGCCTGTTCCGCTGGTGTCCAGCGTGTACCAGTTGTGGAAGTCGATCGCGAGCGCGGGCAGCGCCAGCGAAGCGACGAGCAAGAGAGTCGCCAGTTTCCGCATGGTTTCTCCTCCGGTAAGTAGGACGAAATGACAAGGCGTGGTACGGGCGACGGCCGCCCGTCCTCTCGCCTGACAAACGCGAAGCACTCGGTGCGCCGCGAACCGCGCGCACGATGTTCGTGGCCGAAGTTCTCGTGGTCGTTTCCCCTCGACGCACACCGCGTAAGCGGCCCCGCGCGGCGAATGCTGCGGCGAGTTCGCGACGAGTCGTGCAAGCTGGCCGAATGTCGGCATCTCAGTTCCGCGAGAATTGGGTCCGCGACGACTGCGACCCAAAGATTACATAATTATAGAACAATCTTCAAGCGGGTTTCGATTTCATTAGAGAACGGCCAAGAGGGCATCAGAGCGACTATATTATAGGTCTATAAAAGCGAAACTTCAGCGCCGCGTCCCCGGGCGCCGTCACCCGCCGTCTGCCACCTGGCCAAGTGTAGTCGTGCGCCGCCCTATTTCACGTGCAGCGCCGACTCCGCCGCCTCGATACCGGTCAGGAACCGCGCGCGCTCCCCTTCTTCCACCAGCTCCAAGTTCGCACGCACATTGGCCAGCGCGGCCAGCCCAGCCGCGCGGGCGAAGTGAGCCGCCGCTTCCGCATCCGAACGCAAGCGCGGATTGCCGATCTGCCCCAGTACCACGGTGTCGCTGTGCACGCGCGCCGCAAACGTGGCGGTCTCGAGCGGGATACTCGCAGCCAGCACGGCAGCCTTCGCGATGCGCGCAGCGCGGGATGAGTCGGACTGGGGCAGCTTCAGCGCCGCACTGAGGACCTCGTAAGCGGCCGCGTCCTCGTCGCTCAACTCGAGCAGCGCCTCCTGCGCCCGAGCAAGCTGGTCCGCGAGCCTCTGCACCCGCGCCTCAACGGCCGCGAACTTCGGCCTGCCAAGCGTGTACGCGGCGACCATGCGAGCCAGCGCCGCAGCCGTGGCACCAACGAGGGCCGCGGCACTGCCGCCCCCGGGCGTCGGCTCCGCCGAGGCGAGCTGCTCGAGGAACGTGCGGAGCGTACGGTCGGCAAGTGGAGAGGGCGGCATTTCGGCACCTCGCGAGAAACGCGGGCCTCAATGCCCGCGGGGCGTCAGGGGCAGGTCACGCGCGTCAACCAGACGGCGAAGTCGGCCCATGGTCAGTTCCACGCAGGAAGCGACGACATCGTCCGCGTCGCGCAATCGTTCGCGCGGACCGATTCCCACAACCCGCATCCCCGCGGCGCGCGCCGCGACCACGCCCGCGGCGCCGTCCTCGATCGCCACGCAGCGCCGCCCCGGCAGGCCCAGCGCCTCGGCCGCCAGCACGAAGGCCTGCGGATCGGGCTTTGAGCGCGGGGCGGCATGGGCGTCGATGAGTGCGGCGAAGAACGGCAGCAGATCCAGTCGATCGAGTACGACGCGCACGTTACGGCTCGACGACGCCACCGCCGCTGGAACGCCCGCGCGGCGGAGCGACTCCAGCAGCGGCCGTACACCGGGCAGCGCGTCCGCCGGCGTCATGCCAGCGACCAGGCGCAAATACGCGTCGTTCTTCTCCCGGAGAATCGCCTCGCGCTCGTCGGACGAGAACGGCCGCGGAGCGGCTTCGAGAAAGACAGCCAGGCTCTCGGGCCGGGTCAGCCCGCGCATGCGGTCATTGATCCGCTCGTCGAAGGCGATCCCAAGCCGCCCCGCCAGCCCCTCCCAACTCAGACGGTGCAGGCGGGCGGTGTCGGCGATGACCCCGTCCAGGTCGAACACCACGGCCCAGGGCTCAATTCGCACGGCATCCGGCATGGCGGACGCGGAGCGTACGGGTTAGTCGAGGTCGGGTCGAGCGTCGAGCATCGACTGGTACGCAAGACTGGCGACAGAAACCGACAACTCACGCAATGGTTTCGACCCGGCTCCGCCGCACCTTCTGGAGCGAACGGGCGTCATAGGGGTGTGCGAGGAATAAGGTTGCGCTCGGATTAGCTGCCGTCGAGACGTTGTGAACGAAAAGAACGTTTATTCGTTCATTTACACTTGCGGAATTGGGTCCATTGTGATACAGTTTTCTCTCGATGAAGGGTTGCTGGATGGTCCGCTTTGGCTGTGGGCTGTTCAGCGGCCTTGGACAACGAGCGTGGCGATTATCCGCCAGTTCAGACTCACTGATGCGTGGCGGTGAGGTGCACTCATGAAGCTTGCCTGCTCCCGCACGAAGGCGAAGTCGCGGCCGGCTCCCACCCTCCGCAAGCTTCGCCCGAGCGCGAAGCTCCCCAGCGAAATTGTCCTGCGCAGCCTCGGCGATGAGGCGCGCGAGATGCTCACCAAGCGGCTCTCGGAGCCCGCTGAGTGCATCTTCTGCCCGGCCTTCGCCCGCGTGCGCAGTGTCGAAGCGCTCGAGACCGTGATACGGGTGGCCGGGCAGCGCGGCAAGCGGCCGCGGGTCGAGGCGTCCGACGGCCCGACCGCGATCCCGACGGGTGCGGACCTGCTGACCTCAGAGCAGGAGCGGCAGCTCTTCCTCACTTTCAACTACTGCCGCTATCGCGTCCTCCGGATTCTCGACCGCTTCCGCGGCAAGCGTCTCGACGCGGCTCACACGCGTGCCCTGCTGCACTGGGAAAGCGAGGCCCAGCAGCGCCGCGCCGCGATCCTCCGCGCGAACACGTCGCTCGTCCTGGCCATGGCTCGGCGTGCGAAGAACACCGGCGTAGAGATTTCCGAGTTGGTCAGCGAAGGGAATCTCGCCCTGTTGCGCTGCGTCGACAAGTTCGATGCCGCCCGGGGCTTCAAATTCAGCACGTACGCGTGCCGGGCGATCCTGGCGAGCTTCTCGCGGGCCGCCAGCAAGCACGCCCGCACGCGGCAGGTCTTCCCGACCTCGTTCGAGCCGGCCATCGAGCGCAGCGACTACCTTGAGCGCAAGCGGGAGCGAATCGAGATCGAGTGCATCGACGAGCTGCGCCAGATCCTGGTCGAGAACTCCGCCGAGCTGAGCCCCGTCGAGCG
The DNA here is from genome assembly GCA_900696535.1 of uncultured Planctomycetota bacterium. Taxonomy (GTDB): domain Bacteria; phylum Planctomycetota; class Phycisphaerae; order UBA1845; family Fen-1342; genus CAADGM01. The sequence continues at coordinate 34,322 of CAADGM010000100.1, read as the reverse complement.
CCGCGTCCTCGACGCCCGGTTCTCGCTGGACCAGGCGGAGGACACCGCGCCCATTCGCCGGCGCACACTCGACCAGATCGGCGTGCTCCTTGGCGTGAGCAAGGAGCGCGTGCGGCAGATTCAGAACCAGGCGATCAACAAGCTGCGCGCAGCGCTGGAGCAGCGGCTACCGGCCGCATCGTAGCCTCCCGAGCCAGCCCAGGGTCAGAATGAAGTTTGGAGCCCGTCGCTTCGGCGGGCTCCTTGCTTTGGAAGGCCAGCGCGTTTCGCACCTCGCCTACCCGCCCAGCAGTGACACGAACGCGTCGATGTCGTTGAAGTCGACCAGCCCGTCTCCGTTGCAATCCGCGTTCAGCCAGTAGCAATCGGGGTACTGCGCCAGGTAGGCCGCCTCGCCGGACAGTGCCGCGATGAAGGGGTCGATGTCGTCGAAGTCGATGTCGCCGTCGCAATCCGTATCACCCGGCGTGAGCGTGGGTATCCCGATCAGCTCGACGTCATCGATGTTCCAGCCGGAATAAGCCCAGGCGCTCGATCCGACGCGGTAGCCCCAACGCAGGCGGAACGCCGGCTGGTTGTCGGCCAGTGCCGCGATGTTGTACTCCTGGAGCGACCAGGTGTTTTCGGCGATCTCGGCCGTACCGTTCTGCCAGATCGTCGCCCAGGTCGTGCCGTTGCTCGAACCTTCGACATAGGCATACACGTACGGCTGGAAGTCGGAGTTCAGCCACCGCCGGAAGCGCAGCTTCACGCTGGTCACGCCGTCCAGGTCGAGCGGGCCGGTCGTGACGTACCACGGGCCACCGACTGTGGTTGAATAGTCGCCGCTCAGATTGACGCCGTAGACGTTCGTGCCGGTGAAGCCGCTGGCGGGATCGGGGAACCCGTGCTGGGTCCCACCCTGGCCTGTGGGTTGTCCGAAGGCCCACTGGCCCTGCGTGGTCCAGCCCGGGCTGGTGTTCAGCGGGAAGCCGTAGATGACGCGGGGTCCGTTGGCGGTGATGGTGAAGTTGGCGTTCGAGTCGTCCGCGCCGCTGTTCCCGTCGCCATCGTGGGCGACCACGCGGACGCGCGCCTGGGTCGTGTTCGGCCCGGTGACGGTCCAGTTGTAGGTCCCGCTGTTGGGCAGGCCGGTCGCGAGCGTCTCGGTGTAGGCAGCGCCGCCGTCGCGCGACAGGTGAATGTCGATGCTGGTGACGCCAACGTCATCGTAGGCCGTCCACGCGACCGTCTGCGTCGAGCCGATGGTCCACGTCTCGCCGCCGTTGGGCTGCGTGACCAGCACGACCGGCTCGGGCTGGGGCGGGTAGGCGGGGACGTGCATGACGACGCAGTGGATGGCGCCGGCCGCTCCGATGATGTTCTGGCAAGGGACCTGCACGTGCGTCTTGCCGGGGAAGGCCGACTGGAACACCGCCAGCGCGGTGCTGTCCTCTGCGACGTTGAACTTCGAGACGAACACCAGGTTGTTGAAAATGACGGCGTTCGTATAGGTGTAGTGGGCGGTGGAGCGCCAGCCCGGCGTGCGGTACACCGTGTAGCCGCGGCTCTCGAGCAGCGTCTTGGCGCCTTCGGTGATGGTGTAGGGCTGCCCGGTGCTGGAGGCGTACTGGCCGATGATGATCTTCTTGTTCGCCACGGGCAGCATCCACATGTCGATATGCTGCGTGGAGTCGAAGCTGGTGGGGAAGCCGTCGAACAGCGTGAGGTTCACGTTCTGGTAAGCCAGGAACGTGTCCTTGACCTGCTGCTCGGTCACGCCCGGGTTTTCGGTCAGGATGAGCCGCGTCATGAATGCATCGCCATCGGCGAACAGGTGGAAGTTGCCGCCGCCGTGCACGAGCGGGAGGTCGTATTGCGGCTCGCCCCAGAGCGTGGCCAGGTAGTCGTTGAAGGCGTTGTCGAGCGGGCGCGGGCGGTTGTAGGTGTGGTCGACGATGCTGCGGATCCCGTCGACGAAGATGTAGCGCGGACCGTAGTCACGGATCCACACGCTGTTCAGCGAGTTGATGATGAACACGATCCGCGACATGTTGGCCCCGGCGCTGGTGAGCGTCGACGCGACCGAAGCCTGCTCGCTGGCGCTGTTGACGACCACCCAGACTTTGGCCGATGGATCGAGGTTGCTGATGCTCACGCACATCGGCGTGAGCACCTCGGGGTAGGCACGCCACGCGACCAGCAGGCCGGCCATCGGCTCGTACTCTGCTGAGCAGTGAATCTGCCCGACGGGCGGAGCCCGGTCGGCGACGACGGGCGGCAGCGGCAGCCGGGCCTCGTCGGCGGTCAGGAACTTCGGCAGCGGGAACGGCTCGCCGTCACGCGGGGCGATCGGCTCGACCGCCAGCGCGACCATCGTCGCGTACAAGGTGATGCAGATAGCGACAACCACGGCGCGAGGGGACATGCACGTGCTCCAGCAGTGGGTGCGGCGGCGAATCAGGCGAAGTACTCGAACGCCACCGGGGGCGACACGAGGACTCAGCCACGAAGCGCGCATTCTATGTCGCCACGCCCCGCCGGCGGAATGAGAAATGACGTCAGCCGCAAGGTCCCGATATCACCCGGGCCGCCGCAGTCGCCGACCGAGGCCGACTGACCCGGTTACGGCGCACGTGTTGAGCAACGGGGACTGCCGGGCGGGCGTCAGGCGCCCTTGGCGGCCAGCCAGCGGCGGGCGATCCGGTCGTGTGAGACCATCTCCAGCAGGCCGAAGAGGTACTCGTCCAGCCGAGGCAGCGGGGGGAAGCGATCGCCCAGCTCCTGCTTGAGCCGCGTGTTGTCGAACAGCACGTTCATGTTCAGGAAGGGCAAGTAGTTCTTGATCGTGGCGAAGATGCGGCGCTGGTCCGGTGTGCGGATGTACGTGCGATGGAGGTCCTTGTTCCAATGGCGGGGGGCCACCAGCCGCATCGGCGAGGTCATGTGGTAGAAGCGCTCGAAGGCCGGCCGCAGCTCCTCGTAGGTCATCGCGCCGTCCAGGCCGCATGAGATGTGATATAGGTCGTATCGGCGGTGCGGCGTCTGGAGCAGCCGGATCGTGCTGTCCACGACAAACTGCACCGGCACCACGTCCGGCCGGGCCTGCGGATCGACGGGCAGCGCGCCGAGCTCCTTGAGCAGCGGACAGAACTGCAGGATCGCCCGCGCGAACTGCTCGTCCGGGACACCGGCGCTGAGCACGACCGACGGCCGCACAACCAGCACGGGCAATCCGCTCGATCGCACCAGTTCCTCGGCCACCGCCTTCGAGTGCGTGTACTCGTTGTGGTGGTCGTCCTTCGGCCGACAGCCCTCGTCCTCGGAGAGGCAGGCGTTGGCCACCACGCCGCTGACGAACGCGGTGCTCAGGCACACCAGCAGGGGACGGCGCGTGCACTGCCGCGTGAACTCGATGAGGTTCTTGGCGCCCGCGATATTGGTCGAGCGACAGGCCGAAGCGCGCAGGAAGGACGTCTCGGCCGCGCTGTGGATGATGATGTCGACGTTGCGGCGGACGTCCTCGTAGTCCTCGGGTGACATCCCCAGCCGCTCCTGGGTCACGTCGCCAGCGACGGCGACCGGGAAGCGCTGCGCAGGCACGGCGGCCGAGGGTCCGGAGCGTCGCCGCCGCTGGGAGAGTCGCTCCGCCGGCGAATCGTCGGTCGGACGGACCAGGGCCCAGACCTTGCCGATGGGCTGCGTGATCAGCGTCCGCACCAATTCGCCGCCGATCAGGCCGGTGGCGCCCGTGGTGAAGACGTTCGAGCCGTTATGCAACACTCGTCACTCCCGGCGCAGAGATAGCCACAGAACGCTCAGCCGCGTCCCCCGCGGATCATAGCGCGACCACCGGCGAGTTCTGGGATGCGCAGTCACCGTGCCCCTCTCTCAGGTTCAGGGGCATGAAAGTCACGGCACACAATAACGCCGGACGGGGCTTCTGAAAACCCCTGCGGGAGAGAAGTTTTCCGCCGTCGCCAGCAGCACTTGCGCGCCGACGCACGCGCCGATCCGGGCTGGGCGGCGGCGACGTGCACGCTCGGCCGCGACGTGGCGGTGCCAGCGCACCATCGCTACACTCGACCGCATATGGACACCCGTGGCGCTCCTTGGTTGGTCACCAGGTGACGACCACCCGTCGGACTGCGCCGCGCACACAGGAGCACCCTAAACAGACCAGATCGTCCGTTTCCCCGCAACGTGCTCGTGACATAGGAGGCGTGCCGGTGTCAACCGGACCTGTTCGCCTGACCCACCTGACCAAGGCCGCCGGCTGAGCGTCCAAAATGGGCCCGGAGGCCCTGGCGCAGGTGCTGCGCCCGCTGCAGGCCCTGTTTCCTCCGGATCAGTACCCGGAGGGCCTGGTGGGTCTGCGCCCGTCCGACGACGCCGCGGTCTATCGCCTGAGCGACGATCTTACGCTGGTCGCGACGCTCGACTTCTTCACGCCCATCGTGGATGACCCGTACACGTTCGGAGCGATCGCGGCTGCGAACGCGCTCAGCGACGTGTACGCGATGGGCGGGCGGCCTATCCTCGCGTGGAATATCGCCTGCCTGTCCGGCTGCCTGCCCCCGGACGTCGTGTCGGAAGTGCTCCGCGGGGGTGCGGATAAAGTTCGCGAGGCAGGGGCGGCTCTCGTCGGCGGGCACTCGATCGATGACTCCGAGCCGAAGTACGGGCTCGTGGCACTGGGGCTCGCAAAGCCCGCCGAGCTCTGGACCAAGGGCGCGGTCCGCCCCGGCGATCGGCTCGTGCTGACCAAGCCGCTGGGCGTCGGCGTCATAGCAACGGCCCAGAAACGCGACCGGGCCCGGCCCGCCGACTACGACGCCGCCGTCCAGAGCATGCTGCGCCTGAGCCGCGACGCGGTCGAGCCGCTGCACGCTGTCGGCGTCCGCGCCTGCACCGACGTCACGGGGTTCGCCCTCCTGGGCCACGCGAGTGAGATGGCCGAGCGCAGCGGCGTGACGCTGCGGCTGGACGCCCCGACTCTCCCGCTGCTGCCTGGGGCCGAGGAGTACGCCGACGCGGGCCTGGTCCCCGGTGGGACGAAGCGCAACGAACAGGCGTTCGGTGGGCGGGTAATCCTCGTCGGCAACGTGCCGGCAGCGCGGCTCCGGGTGCTTTACACGCCGGAGACCTCGGGCGGGCTCCTGGCCGCCGTGCCGCCGGAGCGGGTCGGACAGCTCGTCGAGCGGCTCCAGGCGCGGGGCGTCGGCGCGGCGCTGGTCGGCGAGGCGTTGCCGCGAAAAGGGGACACGCTGATCGAGCTCCACGGCACCGGGGGTTCTTGAGCCGGCGGCGGGATGCCGATAATTCTGCTGTCGCCGAGTTGTCGGCTGCGCTGCCGGCTTTCACCCGCCGTGGGTCGCAAGTAGGATGCCCCGGCCGTAGCGCGGCGTGATGACAAGGAGTTGTGAATGCGGAGCATGCTGGCGCGGAGCAGTGGGCTGGGCGTGTTGGTGGCCGCCGTCGGCCTGGTCGGCGCGTGCAGCATCACGCTGGAAGACCTGTTTCCCCCTTTGAACGTCGCACCGTACGTGCAGGCCCGACTGATCGCCCCCGCCGTGACGCCGCGGTCGCTGGCCGTGCTGCCGGACGGGCGAGTCTTCTTTACTGAGAAGAACACCGGGCAGGTCCGCGTGATCTCTAACGGCGTCCTGCTCTCGACGGCATTCGTCGATCTGCCCGTGAACGCCGCCGGTGATCGCGGCTTGCTCGGCATCGCCGTGCACCCGCAGTTCAACATCAACCACCGCGTCTACGTCTTCTATACCCGCTCGGTGACGGGCGAGGACAGCGCGTCGGCGGCTAACGGCCTCGAGCACCGCATCGTGTACTTCAACGCCAGCGGCGACGTCGCTTCTGGCGGCGAGGTTTTCGTGGCGTCGATCCCGGTCGCCGTCGACGGCCGACGCGTGGGCGGAAATATCACCTTCGCGACCGATGCGACGCTGCTGGTGGCCGTGGGCGACCAGGGCGAGGACGCGGCGGCGGCGGACAACGCGTCGCTCTTCGGCAAGGTCCTGCGCTACAACGACGATGGCACCATCCCGGCGGACAATCCGATCGCGGGCTCACCCGTGTATGCGCGCGGCCTGCGGCACCCGCAAGGCATCACCACCGACCCCGTGACCGGCAACGTCTTCCTGCTCGACCGTAACGCCGGCCGCGTGCACGAGATCAACCTCCTGCGGGCCGGGCGCGACTTCGGCTGGCCGGCTGTCGCGGGCATCGCGACGTCGGCTGCCGAGCTGGCGTACGCCGCGGCCAATCCGGCCTACGCTGATCCGGTCCTCGACTCCGGCTCGGGTTCGTCGCCGTTCGTGGGAGTGGCCTTCAATCCGAGCGCAAAGTACGGGCAATCGACCGCGGGCGACCTGTTCTACGGGCTGGCGGCTGACAAAGTGGTCAACAGCGCCGAGGTGGGCGGGACCCGCGACCGGGTCGACTCGGTCGCGGAGTTCGCCCACGGCTTCCCCGAGCAGATTGTCGACTTGGCGTTCTCGCCGGCGGGCACGCTGTACGTGGCAACGTTCGGCGGCGTGTATCGGCTGGACACGTTCTCGCGGTAGCCGAGTGACGCCGGCCCACGGCGCTGGCAACACCTACTCCGCTTCGCTGAGGAACGTAAGCTGACGCCGCTCGAACACGTCCTTGGTAAAGGCCGCGTCGATCGGGATGGGGTACTGCCCGGAGAAGCACGCGTGGCAGAAATCGCCCGCCGCGTGCACCGCGGTGAGCAGCCCCTCGAGTGACAGGTACGCCAGCGAGTCGACCCCGAGATACTGGCGAATCTCCTCGACGTTCCGGTTGTGCGCGGCCAGCTCGGCCCGGCTGGGGAAGTCGATCCCGTAGTAGCAGGGATGCCGGATCGGCGGGCTGGCGACGCGCAGGTGGATCTCGCGCGCCCCGGCGGCCCGCAGCGAGTTCATCTTGCCCCGGGTCGTCGTCCCGCGAACGACCGAGTCCTCCACTACGACCAGCCGCTTGCCGGCCACGCTGCCGCGGATCGGATTGAGCTTCAGCTTGACCGTCAGATCGCGGATCGACTGCGCCGGCTGAATGAACGAGCGCCCGATGTAGTGATTGGTCGTGAAGCCGCGCCCGATGGGGATCCCGGACGCTTCGTGGTAGCCCAACGCCGCGCAGCGCGCGCAGTTGGGCACGGCGATGACCAGGTCCGCGTCCGCCGGGGACTCGCGCGCCAGCACCCGCCCCAGCTCCAGGCGCACCAGGTGGACATTCTGGCCGAAGATCCGGCTCGAGGGATCGGCGAAGTAGATGTGCTCGAAGACGCAGTGTGCCCGGCCCACGCGCCCGGGCTCGGCGAAGAAGCGCGACCGCAGCCCGCCCGCTGAGATCGTGACGATCTCGCCGGGCTCAACATCGCGCACATACTCGGCGTCAATAATGTCCAATGCGCACGTCTCGCTGGCCACCACCCATGCCTCACCCAGCCGGCCGAGACAGAGCGGACGGTTGCCCGATGCGTCGCGGACCGCCTCGATCCGGTCGGGATAGTGCAGCAGCAGGCAGTACGAGCCCAGAAGGTGCCGCAGCACCGCGGCCAGTGGGTCAGCCTGACGCGCGTAGTGCTCGTCGGCCAGCATGTGCAGGACCACCTCCGTATCCGAGGTGGACGTGAAGATGTGCCCGTGGTGCTCGTACTCGCGGCGGATGGCGGCGGCGTTGACCAGGTTGCCGTTGTGCGCGACGGCCACCTGCCCGATCGAGCAGCGCACGAGCAGCGGCTGCGTGTTCGCGTCGCTGCACGAGCCGGTTGTCGAGTAGCGCACATGCCCCGTGGCGATCGGGTTCTTCAGCGCGTCGAGGTCCGCGGCCGAGAGCGCATCGGTCACCAGGCCCAGCCCGGCCCGCCGCTGGATGGTCCGGCCGTCCGACGAGCAGATCCCCGCGGACTCCTGCCCACGATGCTGCTGGGCATACAGGCCCAGGTAGACCATCTCCACGGCGCTGGGGTGGTTGACGACGCCGCACAACCCGCAGGCATGTCTCGCTTCGGCGCTCACGCGGTCTCCGCTCGGTCGGGTCCGCCGCCGGCGGCAGGCGGAAACCGGTAGTGTAGCACGCCCGGTGTCGATTTCGACGACTTAGCGCCGCGGCTCGCGGCCGTCCGCACGACCGAGTGAGTTGCATGTTTGCCGCCGGGGCGCCATTGACCCGGGGGGCGTCGCCTCGATAATGCCGCCCGGAGAAGAGTAACCCATCCGGGTCCCTTGGTGCGGTCTGAGGGCCAGATGCCAAACGCCGTCTTGCCGCGGGCAGGCTGCCACGCGCGAAGTTGGGTGCCGTGGGCCGCGCTGCTGCTCGCGCTGGCGAGCGGCGTGCAGCGTGAGGCCCGCGCGCAGCAGTACGAACTCGACGACGAGCCGCAGCTCGCTGCCACAATCAGCGAATCCGACGTCGAGCTGAAGACCCGCTTCGCTCGGCAATGGACCGCGGAGAACGGCGAGCGCGTCGTCCTGATGTCGGGGGACTTCCAGCTCACGCTGGCCGGCCGCACGCTCAGTGCCAAGAACGCGGTCGTCTGGATCGCCGCGGCGATCGCGCCGGACACGCAGCGTCGCTACCACGCACTGACGGTGTATCTCTCCGAGTACGCCGAGGTCCGCGAGCCGGGCGGGACGATTACGCTTGACGAGGTGCTTCTCGTCCGCGGGCTGCGGACCTACGGCAAGATCATCAAGTACCAGGACGCGCACCTGGTCGGCGCGTCCGAGACTTCGCCGCTCTATCAGCAGGCGCTGCGCGACCGGATGCTGGTCGAGGGACAGGAGGGTGGCCTGCGCGTCGAGTCGCCCCTGTCGATCCGCCGGCCCGGCCAGCCCGAGCGACGCCGCGCGATTCGCTATCGGCTCAGTCGCATCGACCCGGCCCAGACACCCCAGGGCGAGCGCGTGTTTGTGTCCACGGGCGGCGTGTACTTCTCGCAGGACGGCGGGCCGGACGCGCCGCTGCTGGAGATCCGGGCACAGAACGCGGTCGTCTTCCCGGCCGAGGACTTGGCCGAGTCCGTCGTTGGCCAGGCGCTGGAGGGCCGCGAGCGCGGCTCGACCGCGCCGGACGCCGCCGGGCCCGCGCCGGCCGAGCTGCGCGACGCCGCCGCGCCGGATGGCGCCGAGGTACGCCGCGGCGGGCTGCTCGGTCTGGACGACAGCGCCGGGCCCGGCCAGGTGCGCTCGGTGTATCTCGAGGGCGACGTGGTGCTCTCGCTGGGCAACCGGATGATCCGGGCGCACCGGCTGTACTACGACTTCGAGCGCGAGCGCGCGGTCATCCTCGACGCGGTCTTCCGGGCCGAGATTCCCGAGCGCGGCATCCCGCTCTACCTGCGGGCCGATGAGATTCGCCAGCTCTCGGCGCGCGAGTTCTCGGCCGAGAACGCGCGGGTGACGACCAGCGAGTTCTTCACGCCGCACTACCACATCGGCGCCGAGCGGGTCGTGCTCCGCGACGTCACGCCGCGGGATACACAGGGGCAGGCCGTCAGCCCGCTGGCGGGTGAGTACGAGATGTGGAACACGACGCTCAACGTGGGCGGCGTGCCGCTGCTGTGGTGGCCCTACAGCAAGGGACGACTGGAGCAGACCGAGACGCTGCTCCGCAGCCTGCGGACGGGCTACGGCTCGCGCTACGGCTTCGAGTTCGAGTCGCGCTGGAGCCTCTTCGGCCTGCTGGGCGTGCTCCCCCCGCCCGGGTTCGACGCGACGCTGCGGCTGGACTACCTCTCGCGGCGCGGCCCCGCGGTCGGAATCGACAGCGACTACGAGACCAAGGACTACTACGGCCTGCTCCGCACGTACTTCATCCAGGACGACGGCAAGGACAAGCTCGGCCCGCTCCGCAAGTCCGAGGAAGACCCGAGCAGCAACCAGCGCGGCCGCGTGCTCTGGCGGCACCGCCACTACCTGCCCGACCAGTGGGAAGTCACGCTGGAGCTCTCGTACATCAGCGATCCGTATTTCCTGGAGGAGTACGAGGAGAGCGAATGGTTCGAGGGCAAGGAGCAGGAGACGCTCATCTACCTCAAGCGGGCGGTCGGCAACGAGGCCATCACCCTGCTGGCCAACTGGCGCCTCCTGGACTTCGTCACCCAGACCGAGCACCTGCCCGACCTGGCCTATCGTCGCATCGGCGACACGTTCCTCGACCCCGTGGTCAGCTACACCGAAGCCCGCTTCGGGCTGGTGCGCTTCCAGCCTGACGACCGGCACTTTTTCAACGAGCGCCGCTACACCAACGAGGGTCGCAGCGACCTGACCGTCCGCGCCGACGCACGCCAGGAGTTCGAGCTGCCGCTCAAGCTGGCCGGAGCGACGGTCGTCCCGTTCGCCTCGCTGCGCGGCACCTACTGGGACGGTCAGCCGATGGACACCGGCGCCCTATGGCGCGGCATGGGGATCTACGGCGTCCGCGGCGGAGCGAGCTTCTCGCGTGTCTTCGACGACGTGCGCTCCGAGCTGCTCGACATCGACCGCATCCGCCACATCATCCAGCCGCACTACGTCGCCTGGTGGGGGCACAGCAACGAGCGCTCGTCCGACATCACGCCGTTCGACTACGGCATCGAGACAATCGACGCGTTCTACGGCGCCGCCGCCGGCGTGCGGCAGACGTGGCAGACCAAGCGCGGCCCGCCGGGTAACCAGCGGACCGTTGACCTGCTCACGCTCAACCTGGAGGTCGGCGCGTTCGGCGACACGGACGAGCGGCGGGACTTTTCGAACGGCTGGGTGGACCCGCTGCGGCCCGAGCAAAGCCGCACGCGGAACTACCTGGCCGGCGACCTGGTCTACCGGCTCAGCGACTCAACCAGCCTGCTGTACGACTTCAACTTCGACCTGAACGATCGGTCGTTCGACCGGCACAACGTCTCGCTGACGATCGAGCGCAATCCGCGGCTGGCCTACGTGCTGGGCGCCCGTTACGCCGGCGACCTGGACATGTCGCTGGTTGGCGGCGGGTTCAACTACAAGCTGAACGAGAAGCACATCACCGCCATGCGAGCCTGGTTTGACGTGGACACGGGGCGGCTGGGCGAGGTGACCTTCTCGTACATACGCAAGCTGCCCCGCTGGTACGTCGGGCTGAACCTGGAGTACGACCAGGTCGACGACGACTTCTCGGTGTCGCTGTCGCTTTGGCCCGAGGGCGTTCCCGAGTGGGCGCTCGGCAGCCGCCGGTTTACGAAGCTGAGCACGTCCACGGGAATCCGCCCGTAGCGTCGCCGCCGGGAGACGCCCGGAACGTCGCGCGGCTTCCTCGACGGGGGGTCAACCTTTCTTGAGCTTCTCGGCCTTCTCGGCCGCCATCTCGATCGCGCCGACGTACATGAAGGCCTGCTCGGGCAGGTGGTCCCACTTGCCGTCGCACAGCTCCTTGAAGCTGCGCAGCGTGTCCTCGCGCTTCGTATAGTTGCCCGGAAAGCCGGTGAATTGCTCGGCGACGAAGAACGGCTGGCTGAAGAAGCGCTCGATCTTGCGGGCCCGGCCGACCAGGATCTTGTCCTCTTCGCTCAGCTCCTCAACGCCCAGGATCGCGATGATGTCCTGAAGGCTCTTGTAGCGCTGGAGGATCTGCTGCACCCGGCGGGCGATCGCGTAGTGGTCCTCGCCCACGACACCCGGGTCCAGTGCCCGCGAGCTCGATCCGAGCGGATCAATGGCCGGGTAGATGCCCTTCTCGGCGATGGCCCGCTCGAGCACGATGAACGCGTCGAGGTGAGTAAACGTGGTCGCCGGCGCGGGGTCGGTCAGGTCGTCCGCCGGGACGTACACCGCCTGCACGCTCGTGACGGCCCCGGCGCGTGTCGAGGTGATCCGCTCCTGGAGCTCGCCCATCTCCGTGCCCAGCGTCGGCTGGTAGCCCACCGCCGACGGCATGCGCCCGAGCAGGGCCGAGACCTCCGAGCCGGCCTGCGAGAAGCGGAAGATGTTGTCGATGAACAGCAGCGTGTCGGCGCCGGACTGGTCGCGGAAGAACTCGGCCATGGTCAGGGCGGACAGCGCCGCCCGCAGGCGGGCGCCCGGCGGCTCGTTCATCTGGCCGAAGACCATCGCGGTCTGGTCGATGACCGACTTGCCGGTGTCGCCGATCTTGGCTTCCTGCATTTCCAGCCAGAGGTCGTTGCCCTCGCGCGTTCGCTCGCCCACGCCGGCGAACACCGAGAAGCCGCCGTGCTGCGTCGCGATGCGGGCGATCAGCTCCTGAATGACGACCGTCTTGCCCAGGCCGGCGCCGCCGAACAAGCCGATCTTGCCGCCGCGGACGAAGGGCACCAGCAGGTCGATGATCTTGATGCCGGTCTCGAACTGCTCCGTCTTGGGAGTCAGGTCGACGAACTCGGGCGGCTCGCGGTGGATCGGCCGGCGCTCCTTGGCGGCCACGGCCCCGCGGCCATCAACCGGCTCACCGACCAGGTTGAAGACCCGGCCGAGTGTCTCGGGCCCGACGGGGACGGCGACCGAGGTACCCGTGTCGACTACGGGCATGCCGCGCTTGAGCCCGTCCGTTGACCCGAGGGCGACGGCCCGCACCTTGCTGCCGCCCAGGTGCTGGGCCACTTCGCACCAGAGCACTTCCTCGACGGTCGTGTCGCCGACGGGGCGGCGGACGTTGACCTTCAGGGCGTTGTAGATCTTCGGCAGCCGCTTGGCGTCGAACTCGGCGTCCAGGGTGGAGCCGATGACCTGGGTGATCTTGCCGACGTTCTCAGTGCTAGCGCCCATTTCACTTCTCCGGACGCGGAAGTGAGAATGTTGAAGTGAGAAGTGAGAACGGGACGCCTCACCGCTTCGACTTCGTGCTTCTCACGATCGACGTCAAGATGCTGACGATCTCATTGGACTCCGTCACGAGCCCCGAGAGCCGCGACGGTTTCACGAGTTCTGAATCCCTGATCAACTTCAGCCAGTAAAGCGTTTCCCGGGCCTCCTTGAGCGCGATCATCGTCTTGTTGATGAAGTCGGCTCTTGACTAGCCGGCCTTCGCCTCCTCGCAGCTCGCACCAATGCTCGTTCCGCTACGAAGGACCTGTCGCCCCAGGACGACGCCCGCCAGGTCGCGCGGCATCGCGCGGACCGGTTTGACGATGCGCAAGCTGAGTCGATACGTGCGCGCCTGAATCTCCTCAGGTGGCTCGACTGCTTCGCCCTCGTCGGCCTGTCCGTCACTCTGACTTCTCACTTCTTCATTCTCAATTCGACGCGTCACTGCACCGCATTCGCCCCTCCGACGATGTCCGCCAGCTCCATCGTGATCTGGCTCTGGCGGGCGCGGTTGTACGAGCGTGACAAGTACTTGACCATGTCCCCGGCGGCGTCGGTGGCCGCCTTCATCGCCACCATCCGAGCCACCTGCTCGCTGACGATCGCATCGTTGAAGTACTGGTACAGCCGGACTTTGACGGCCTCGGGGATCAGCCGCCTCAGCAGCTCCGCCGGCGGCGGGCTGAACTCGAACTCGGCGTTCTGCGCCGGCCGCCCCGCCGGCTCGCCACCCCGCGCGGCCACCGGCCCTCGTCCCTCCGCTCCCGCCGCCTCCGCCACCGGCTCGATCGGCAGCAGCCTGGCGACGGAGGGGCGCTGCGTGCTCACGCTGACGAACCGCGTGTAGACGACCTCGACACTGGCCAGCTCGCCGCGCTCGAAGGCGGCCATGTAGCGCTCGGCCATCTCGCTGACCCGGGCGAAGCTGATCCGGTCCTCGACGTCGGCCACCGAGCGCGAGACAGGCACACCCAGGAACTTCAGGTAGTTCACACCCTTCTTGCCCACGACCTCCATGGTGATGGTGCGGCCGGCGTCCAAGTGGCTCTTGCGCAGCTCCATCATCTTGCGTAGCACGGCCGCGTTGTACGCCCCGCACAGCCCGCGGTTGGAGGTGATCACCAGGACCAGGGCGCTGGACTTGTTCTCTCCCGGGCGCAGCAGCGGGTGGTCAGCCGACTCCTGTCCACCCAGCGTCTCGATGATCTCGGTGATCTTCTGGGTGTAGGGCTGGGTGGCCAGCGCCCGCTGGAGGCACTTCTGGTAGCGCGCGGTGGAGATGAGCTGCATCGTCTGGGTGATGCGGCGGATATTCGAGACCGCCTTGCGGCGCTTGATGATGACGCGTGCTTTCGCCATAGCCAGTCCTTGGGCGAAGTGAGAAGTGAGAAATCAGAAGTGGACGCACCCGCTCGCGGAGCTTCTCACTTCTTCATTCTCGCCTCTCACTTCTGCTTGGCCGCCAGCCAGCCCTTCTTGAAGGTCTCGACGGCCTTCTTCAGCTTCTCGTCCAGCTCGTCGCTCAGCTTCCGCTCGCGCTTCAGCTCCTCGCGCAGCTCGGGCACCTCGTCGCGGTAGAACTTCAGCAGCCCCAGCTCGAAGTCGCGCACCTCGCCCACCGGCACGTCGTCCAGAAAGCCGCGCACGCCCGCGTGGATGCTCAGAATCTCGTCCCACACGTCCATGGGCACGTACTGCGGCTGCTTGAGTAGCTCGACCATGCGGCGGCCACGATCGAGCTGCCGCTGCGTGACGGGGTCGAGCTCGGTGCCGAGCTGGGCGAAGGCCTCCAGCGCGCGGTAGGCGGCCAGGTCCAGCCGCAGCGAGCCGGCGATCTTCTTCATGGCCGGCACCTGGGCGTTGCCGCCCACGCGGCTGACCGAGATGCCCACGTTCACCGCGGGCCGCACGCCGGCGAAGAACAGGTCAGGCTCGAGATAGATCTGCCCGTCGGTGATCGAGATCACGTTGGTCGGGATGTAGGCCGAGACCTCACCCTCGAGCGTCTCGATCACCGGCAGGGCGGTCAGCGAGCCGCCGGACTTCTTGAGCTTGCGAGCTTCGTGGCCGTCCCCGAGAGCCTTGAGGTCGTGCGCGAGGGCGTGCTCGTCCTGCACGCCGACGTAGACCTTGCCGTTGACGCCCGTTTCCTCTCCCGGGGGCGAGCCCTTTTTCACGATGACGCGCTGCTCGGCCATCTTGCAGGAGCGCTCGAGCAGGCGGCTGTGCAGGTAGAACACGTCGCCGGGGTACGCCTCGCGGCCGGGCGGCCGGCGGAGCAGCAGCGAGAGCTGCCGGTAGGCGGCGGCCTGCTTGGACAGGTCGTCGTAGATGCACAGGGTGTGCCGCCCGTGCTCGTACATGAAGTACTCGGCCATCGTGCAGCCGGCATACGGCGCGATGTACTGGAGCGGGGCCGGGTCGGACGCGGACGCGACCACGACGATCGTGTAGTCCATCGCGCCATGGTGGCGGAGCGTCTCCACGATGCCGGCGACGGTCGACTCCTTCTGCCCGATGGCGACGTAGACGCAGATCACGTCGCCGCCCTTCTGGTTGATGATCGTGTCCAGCGCAATAGCCGTCTTGCCCGTCTTGCGATCGCCGATGATCAGCTCGCGCTGGCCCCGCCCGATCGGGATCATGCTGTCGATGGCCTTGATGCCGGTCTGGAGCGGCTCCTTGACTGGCTGGCGCTCGGCGATGCCGGGGCGATGATCTCCAGCGGGCGGCGGTGCGGCGACTGGATGGGGCCCTTGCCGTCCAGCGGGCGGGCCAGGGGGTCGACGACGCGACCGATGATGGCGTCGCCCACGGGGACCGACAGCAACTTGCCGGTGGTGCGGACCTCCTCGCCCTCGCGGATGTCGAGGAAGCTCCCGAGGACGACCGAGCCGACCGAGGTCTCCTCCAGGTTGAAGACCACGCCGATCGCGCCGCTCTGGAACTCGAGCATCTCGCCGGCCATGGCCTGCGAGAGCCCGTAGATCCGGGCCACGCCGTCGCCCACCTCGAGCACGCGGCCGATTTCCGCCGCATCAAGCGTGCTGCGATACTGGCTGATTTCTTCCTGGATGACGGAAGCGATCTCGTCCGCCTTGAACTTCATGGCCGTTCTCTCAGTTGCAGGGCCGGCTGCGGGCCGACCGTTTCGATCCTGGGGGACCGGCGCCTGGCCGGTCTTGCACACCTCGTCGGACGCGGAGGTCCGACGCTGCCAACCGGTCCTCGACCGGTCAGGCGGTTCGACGCAGGCCGCGGTCGCCGCGTTCCCGCAGGCGCGTCCGCGCGAGCTGCAATTGCCGGCGCAGGGAGTAGTCGAAGCGGAAATCACCGACCTGCATGACCAGGCCGCCAATCACGCTCGCATCGACCACGAACTGCATAATAGGCTTGCGGCCGGACAGCCGCGCGGCGAGCTGCTCCAGCCGGACCTTGTGCTCGTTGTTCAGCTCGACGGCGCTGGTGACCCGGACCTCGATCATGCCGGCGGCGGTCTCGGCCCGCTGCACGAAGCAGCGCAGCAGCGCCGGCAGCGTCTCCAGCCGCCCGTGGCGGTTCATCACCTGGAGCGTATCGAGCAGCGTGTCGCTCAGCCTGCCGCGGAACATCCGGTCCAGGCTCGCGGCACGCTTGCCGGCGTCGATCGCGCTGGACCGCAGGAACTCCGCGAACGTGCGGTCCTGCTCCGTCAACGCCACCAGCCGCTCGAGCTCATCCCGGATCACCTCGACGGCCTGCCTGGGGAGCGCGAGGGCGTGCAGCGCAGCGGCGTACACGTCCGCGACGTCCATCATCTTGTCGATCGACTCAGCCATGGCGGTCCTGTGGGGGGACGGAGTCGAGGAGTTGAGGAGCCCAGGAGCGATGGGGCGAAGGAGCGAAGGGGCGGAGCGGTGAAGGCGCGGCGGAGCGCGGACGCGCGGCCGGTGCCGGGCAAAGCATCGAGCTTCCACGCCGTCCGAGCGGCCGACCGGCCGGCGAGCCAATGCGCCAGTCGTCAACTCGCATCACACCGGGCTGAACACTCGCTCTCGCCGATACCACCTTGACTCCTCGACCCCTCAACGCCTCGACTCCTTGACTCCTCAACTTCTTGGCACCTTCGCTCCCGCGTCCCTTCGCCCCTAATTCATCCTCGCATGCCCGTTCGCCTCGATCTCCCGGATCGCCTCGTCCACCAGCCGCTGGTGCTCGTCACGCGACAGCGCCTTGCCCAGGAAACGCGACGCGACCTGGAGCGTGAAGTCCGAGGTCCGGTCGTACAGCGTCTTGATCGCCGCGTCGGTGGCCAGCTCGATCTCGCGGCGGGCTCGGGCGGTCATCTCGGCGGTCTCCTGGCGGGCCTCGTCGAGAATGCGCCGTCGGGCCGCGTCGGCGTCGCGGCGCCCTTCCTCGACGATGGCGGTCGCCTCGGCGTGCGCCTTCGCGAGCCGCCGCTCGTACTCCGCCAGCAGCGCCTCGGCCTGCTCGCGCTCGTGCTTGGCCGAAGCGAGCGACTCGCGAATGAACTGCTCGCGCTCGTTGAGAGCGCTGAGCACCTTCGGCCAGGCGAACTTGCCGAGGATGTAGATCACCAGCCCGAAGATGATCAGCGTGAAGATCGCGTTGCCGATGTCGCCGCCGAGCAGGTTGGGCTGCTCGCCGTGCGTGTCGGCGGCGCAGGCCAGCGGCGCGGCCGTCAGCAGCGCCAGCAGCAGGGCAGGCCATGCGCGGCGCCAGGCGCTCGCCATCATTGCGGACTCCTTCGAATCCATGGCCGCACGCGCCCCGGCGGGCATGGCCCGTCGGTCGGGGCGCTCGTCCCAGTCGTCCCGGGCTCGCTTAGTTCAGGCACGCCAGGAAGCAGCCCAGCACGCCGAACAGCGTCGCGCCTTCGATCATGGCCGCGGTGATCAGCATGGCCGTGTTGATGGTGCCGGCCACTTCGGGCTGCCGGGCCATCGACTCGACGGCGGCGGCGCCGATGCGCCCGATGCCGAGCCCGCCGCCGATCACCACGAGGCCGGCGCCAAGCCCGCCGCCGAGCACCTTGAGGCCCTTGGCGTCCATGACCGCCCCGGCCGCAGCCGTCTCGGCGGCATAGGCGCTCTCGACACCCATGATCGCGAAGCCCAAGACCACCAGACCCAGGGCGACCCACGTCCTTGCCTTGCTCATGAACGCATGCCTTTCCGTTTCGTGTCGCCCGGATCGGGGAAGCCAGGCGACCTGTTCCGCGCTCTCGTCTCTTCGCGCCGCCGCCGCGCGAGGCCCCGGCTTGGGCGGCGCTGCTGTCGTTCCCATCAACCCGGCGGGCCGCCGGGATATCACTCGCTTCGTCGGACCGCCTGCCGAGCGGCCCCTCGCATTCAAACGGCCTGGCCGTGGGCCGTGGGCGCTTCGCCGTGCCCGTGTGCCGGCTCGTGGTCGGCCGCGTGTTCGTGCTCGTGCTCGTCGTGGTGGTGGATGTTCACCGCCTGCCCGATGAAGACCGCGCTGAGGAACGTGAAGATGAACGCCTGGAGGAAGGCCACGAACAGCTCCAGGAAGTTGATCGCCACGCTGCCCAGCACGACCACGGGGGAGATGAACAGCAGCGTCACGAGCGCGCCGACGCCGGTCTCGGCCATCGCGATGAAGCCCAGCAGCACGACCAGCAGCACGTGTCCGGCGACCATATTCGCAAAGAGTCGCACCGTGAGCGCGAACGTCTTGGCCACCAGCCCGATCACTTCAAGGACCGCGATCAGCAGGCTGATCGGGAACGGCCCCATGAAGAAGTGCTTCACGTAGCCCAGCCCGTGCAGGCGCAGGCCGTTGACGACGATCATCCCCAGCGTGCAGACGGCGAGCGTCCCGGTCACCCAGATATTGCCGGTGGACGTGCCGCCAACGTAGAAGCCCGCCACCGGCTTGAACACCTTCACGAGCGGCAGCAAGCCGAGCAGGTTGCACGTCAGCACGAAGAAGAACGCCGACCACAGGTACGGCACAAAGCGGTCGGTGTACTTGCCGAGCGAGTGCTCCGCCACGTACTTGCGCAGCGCGAAGCACAGGAACTCGATCAAGTTCCCCCAGCCGTGCGGCGTGAGCCGCTCGATGTCCGAGCTGGTATCCCGCGGGCGTACGAAGCGCGGGATGAAGACCGCGAGCAGGACCAGCGTCAGCACCTGCATCGTCGTCACGTTGCTGAGCCACGTGAACCCGAAGATGCCCTCCCCGATCGTGCCGTGCAGGAAATCCCACGAATGCTGAACCACATACTCCAGTGGGCTGGCAGCCAGCAGCGCCGGTGTCACGGCATCGCCCTCCCTTGCCGCTTGAGCTGCCCGGCCAGCAGCCACGTATCGGCCGCCAGGATCACGAGTTGCGCCACCGCGATCCACAGCACCACCGGCTTGGCCGCTACCCAGCCGCTCAGCGCCAGGCCCACGGCCAGCACGACGGTCGCGGCGAATCGCACACCCAGGCCGCCCAGTATCCGGCTGACCTGCTCGCGTGGCGTCACGCGCAGGGCGGTGACCATGACAGCCAGGCCGCACCAGGCGCCCAAAAGTGCCGCGGCGAGGCCCGCGAGCATCGCGATAATGCCATCCGATCCCGCCGCCGCCCGAGTCGGGTAGTACCCGACCACAGCCAAGCCGATCGCGACCGCGACCCCCGCGCCCGCCAGCCGCGCGAAGACGGGGACCGCGCTGGTCTCACGGGCTTCGGGATGAATCATCGCCGTGCTCAATCAGCTTCTTCCGCTTGCGCTCGGCCTCGGACGCTCTCGTGAGCTCGATCGCTTGACGAATGAAGTTGTACAGGCCGCCAACGACACCCAGGCAGGCCCCGATTGTGAGGCCCCAGCGCCCGGTGCCGAAGTGATAGTCGACCCAGTAGCCCACCAGCGCCAACCCGACGATCGCCGCGGCGAGCTCGAACCCAATGCTCGCGTAGCGGACCAGGAGCGTCGAGGAGCCGCGGGTCGGCTCGGGCGCCCGCGGAGGCTGCAAGGCCACGCCAGACCGCCTTTGTGCCCTCTCAGGCGACGGCGACCGTCCGCGCCGTCTGCGGAACGGCCCGCGCGGGCCTCCCGGCGACAGCGAGGGGCGCCAGCGGGACGCGAAATGTAGGGTTCCCCGCGGGGGGCGTCAAGGGAGCCGACGCGCGCGCGACGTGTCGCGACGGCTTGGCAGTGAAGCTGTGATGTGGTATACGACAGCGAGGGTATCGTGAAGCCGACTGGCGGCCCCGCCGGGGCCCGCGTCGCACGTCCGGGAACCGGATGCCAGACCAGACTGCCAGCACGCCACGGCGACTCTTAGTCGTCGGCGACCAGGAGGGGGTCGCATCGAGTCTGCTCGCGCAGCTACCGCCCGGCATCGAGGTTCGCTTCGCCGCCAGCCGCGGGGAGGCGCTCGAGGCGCTGCGGAGCGCGGAGTTCGACCTGATTCTGGCCGGCAGCACGGACTTGCTGCCGCTCGCCCAGGCGGAGCGCCATGACCGGGCCGGGAGCGCTCTCGAAGGAATCGCTCAAGGCGCATGCCTGGTCGGCGCCGGGGGCGAGATGATCTGGATGAATCAAGCCCTGCGCGCTTACCCCCCCGATGTGATCGAAGCCGTTCGCCGCGCGTGTCATGGCTTCCTCGAACAGGGGGCCGCCGCAGGCGCGTCGGGCGCCCGGCGTGTCTGGCAGCAGACGCTTCGCGTGCCGCCGGACCACGTGCTCGAGCTCTCGGTCGCGTCCGTTCTGTCAAGCTTTGACCAGGCGCCGGAAGCGATCGGACTCTTCTCTGACGTCAGTGACATGGAGCGGATGCGCGAGAAGCTGGACGCGATCGACGCGGCGGGCCGGGAGATTCTGGCGCTGGGCATGGACGCCAACCAGTCGCTCGACGTGATGGAGCGCCTCGCCCTGCTCGAGGAGCGGCTCATCCGTTACTGCCGCGACCTGCTGCACTTCACGCACTTCGCGGTCATGGTGCTCGACCCGCGCACGCTTCGGCTGGACTTCGTGCTTACCGGCGGCTTCTCGGAGGAGGCCAAGTCGATCGAGCTGTACGCCAAGCCCGAGGGCAATGGCATCAGCGGGTACGTCGCGGCCACCGGTCAGTCCTACATCTGCCCGGACATCTCCGCCGACCCGCTCTACCTGCCGGGCATTCCCCACGCCGCCTCGTCGCTGACCGTGCCGCTGCGGCTGATCGACCACATCGTCGGCGTCCTGAACGTGGAGTCGGACACGCCGGCGGCGTTCACCGACCAGGACCGGCAGTTCGCCGAAATTCTGGGCCGCTATGTGGCCGTGGCGCTGCACACGCTCAAGCTGCTGGCGGTGGAGCGGAGCGAGGCCGCGGGGCAGGTGTCCAGCGACGTGGCCGCGGGCCTGATGGAGCCGCTCGATCGCATTGTTGCGGAGGTGAGCCGGCTCATCGACGAGCGAAGTGGCGATGGCAACCTGCGCGATCGGCTGCAAACGGTCCTGGGCCAGGTGGATCGGGCCAAGCAGGCCATTCGTGACGTGTCATCGCCGCCGCCCATCCGCGGGCTGCTGTCTGGCCAGCCGCCCCGCACCGATCCCCTGCTCGACGGCCGGCGCGTGCTCGTCGCCGACGACGAGGAGATCATCCGCGAGACGATCGCCGACCTGCTGGCCAAGGCCGGCGCCATCCCCGTGACCGCTGCTGACGGCAACGACGCGGTCGCCATCCTTCGCACACAGCGTTTTGACCTGGTCCTGTCCGACATCAAAATGCCGAACAAGAGCGGCTACGAGGTCTTCGCCGCCTCGAAGGCCGCCAACCCCGGCTGCCCGGTCATCCTGATCACGGGCTTCGGATACGACCCCGAGCACAACATCGTGCGCGCCAGCCCCGAGGGGCTCGCCGGCGTGCTCTTCAAGCCCTTCAAGGTCGAGGACCTGCTCGACCGCATCCACAAGGCCCTCGGCCCGCGCCCCCGCCCCTGAGGCAGTCCCCTGCGCCTCTGGTTGTCCGCCGTGGGCATCCCAGCTACAACGGGGTCACCGCCGCGCGACGCGGGCCCGGCCCCGGCAGCCGGGGGCGGTCCGGCCGGCGGCGCCGCGCTCGGAGCCACGCAGCCATGAACCTCCATCTGCCGACCCGAATCTGCGCCGACCTGGACCGCGCGCTGCGACGCGAGTGGCTCGTCACGAACGGCATCGGCGGTTTCGCGGCCGGCACCGTGGCCGGCGCGCTCACCCGTCGCTACCACGGTCTGCTGATCGCGGCCCTGAGTCCACCCCTCGGACGTACCCTGCTGGCGGTGAAGCTGGACGACACGATCGAGACGGGCGGACGTCGATACCCGCTCTACACGAACGTGTGGCAAACCGGCGTGGAGACGCCCGCGGGTGCGCAGTGGATTTCCCGGTTCGATCTGCGCTCGGGCGTCCCCACGTGGACGTACGAAGCCGGCCGCGCCCGCCTCGTCAAGCGGATCTGGATGGAGCACGGCCGAAACGCGACCTACGTCCAGTACGTACTCGAGAAGCGCGCCGCGCCGGTGGTCCTTGCGGCAAGGCTACTGGTCAACGACCGCGACTATCACAGCCTGACTCACGGCGTTCAGCGCGACCTGCAACTGCACTCGGAGGCCGAGCGGCTCGAAGTCTTCTCCGCCGCAAGCGGGAATCGCCTCGTGGCCCGGTTCGCGGGCGGCGGCAAACGGGCGCACTGGAAGCTCCTGTATTCGACGTGCCGCGGCTTCCAACTTTCGCTCGAGGCGGCCCGCGGCCTGGACCATCTCGAGGACCACTGGCTCGTGGGCTCGTGTGAGCTGCCGCTCGAGCCGGACGCGCCCATCACCTTCGTTCTCTCGACCGCCGAGCACGCCGACGTGGACGAGCGCGGCGCCCTGGCCCGACACGAGAAGCGGGCGCGGGGGCTGCTGCGCACGTGGAGCACATCGAGCGGGTCGCGGACCGCGGGCGCCCCGGCGACAGTGTCGCAGCTCGTGCTGGCCGCCGACCAGTTCATCGTCGCGCGGCCACTGCCCGACGAGCCGGACGGCCGCACCGTCCTGGCCGGCTACCCGTGGTTCACGGACTGGGGGCGCGACACGATGATCGCGCTTCCAGGCCTGGCACTGGTCACTGGCCGTCACGACGTTGCCCGTCAGGTGCTTCTTACGTGGGCCCGTTTCGTCTCGCAGGGGATCATCCCCAACCGCTTCCCGGACGCGGGCGCCGGACCGGAGTATCACACGGCCGACGCCACGCTGTGGTTCCTGTGGGCCATCGATCAGTACTTCCGCGCCACGCGCGACGTGGAGACACTCGAAGCGCTCTGGCCGACGATGCGCGAGATCGTCGACTGGCATCGCCGCGGCACCTATCACCGCATCCACGTCGCCGACGATGGGCTGCTCTACGCCGGCGAGCCAGGCGTGAACCTCACCTGGATGGACGTGAAGATCGGCGACCGCGTGGTCACACCGCGCATCGGCAAGCCCATCGAGCTGTCGGCGCTGTGGCACGACGCCTGCTGGAACCTGGCCCGCCTGGCCGACGCCCTGGACCAGCCCGGCGACGAGTACGCCCGCCTGGCGATCCGCTGCCGCGACAGCTTTCACCGCTTCTGGAACGAGCGGCAGTGGTGCTGCTTCGACGTGCTCGACGGGCCGCACGGGCACGAGGACCTCTGCCGGCCCAACCAGGTCTTCGCCGTCTCGCTCACGCACAGCCCGCTCTCGCGCGACCACCAGCTCGCCGTCGTGCGGTCGTGCGAGCAGCGCCTGGCGACCTGGTTCGGGCTGCGCAGCCTGGCCCCATTCCAGCCGCACTATCACCCGCGCTACGCCGGGGGCCCCCTGGAGCGTGACGAGGCCTACCACCAGGGAACCGCGTGGGGTTGGCTGCTGGGGCCGTACGTCCTGGCCGATTTCCGCGTCCACAAGGACCGCGTCCGCGCCCGCCGGCTGCTGGCTCCCATGCTCGGCAGCCTCTACACGCAGGCGATCGGTCAGCTCGCCGAGGTGTTCGACGGCGACGAGCCGCACACCGCCGCGGGATGCTTCGCCCAGGCCTGGAGCGTGGCCGAGACGCTGCGCGCCTGGCACGTCACGCAGGGCGGCCTGCCGCACCGCGTGACCGAGCCGCGCTGCGAGGAAGTCGTGGCGAGCGCGTGAACGCCCTCGGCGGCCACATGCACGAGAAGCCACGTCATACCGCCCTCTTTCCCGGATGATCCACCCCTTTGTGGAATCGGACCCCGACCGGTGCCGGAGGCTGTTTCGACGAACGGATATACTCGCCGCATGGCCCGTCGGTTGCCGATCATCGACTACGCGAGCGCGCCGGCCGCGGACGTGCTGGCCCACACGCACGACGAGCTTGCCCGCGCGCTGCACGTGCGGCCACACGAGCTGAAGGCGTTTCGCGCAGCGTATCATGCGGCGCTGCTCGGGGCGGCCCCGCCCGAGCCCGCCGACCTGCGGCCGGACGTGCAGCACCTCGTGGACAGTGTGCACAGCGGCGGCTACGCGCTCGTGCGGAGCAAGGGCAACCGCCAGTACAAGCTTCGCCGCGAGCTGGCCGCGGCGCTGCGGGCCGACGTGCGCCCGATCGTGCGTCGGCTGGTCGAAGGCGAGCTGACCAAGTTCGTGCAGCGGATGCACGACGGGCTCGAGACCGAGAGCGTCGTCATCCCCATGGTCCGCACGGGCGGGACGTGGCGGACACTGTGCGTCTCGTCGCAGGTGGGCTGCGCGCGGGGGTGCGTCTTCTGCGAGACGACCCAGGTCGGCCTGCTGCGCAACCTGACGACCAGCGAGATCGTCTCGCAGGTCGCCGCGGCGCAGCGCGACTTCGCCGGCGGCATCCGCAATGTCGTCTTCATGGGCATGGGCGAGCCGATGGACAACTTCGAGAGCGTCGTCCAGGCCGTCCGCGTGCTGACTGACCCGGCCGGGCTCTCGCTGGCCATGGAGCGCATCACCATCAGCACGGTCGGTCGCACGCGCGGCATCCGCCAGCTCGCGGCCCTGGGCTGGCGGCGGATCAATCTGGCGGTCTCGCTGAACGCCCCCAACGATGAGATCCGCTCGCGGATCATGCCCGTCAACCGGCTCGAGCCGATGGACGAGCTGCGTGACGCGCTGCTGGCCTACCCGTTGCGCAACTGCCAGTTCTTCATGATCGAGTATGTCCTGATTCCGGGCGTCAACGATCGCCACGAGCATGCGCGTGAGCTGGCCGAGTACCTCCGGCCCCTTAAGTGCGTCGTGAACGTCATTCCGTACAACCCGAGGCGGGACTCGCCCTGGCCGGCGCCGAGCGAGCAGTCCGTGCAGGACTTCATCCGCTGGATCGAGGAAAGCGGGCACAACGTCAAGCGGCGCATCACGAAGGGCCGCTCGCAGATGGCCGCGTGCGGGCAACTCGGCAACCGCGACCTGGCGCGGAAGCGCGGCGGCGATCGGTGACGCGCGGTGGGGGGCGCGAAGCCCGCTCAATCGCCTTGCGGCGGCGGGGCGCTGACCAGTGCCTCGCGGATCCCCAGCTCCGCCAGGCGAATGGTGCGGTGGCCGAAGGCGGTCAGCGCCTGGTACAGCTTGTCGAGATCGCAGTCCTCTTTGGCCAGCCGGCGCAGCGCTTCCATGTCTCGCACGATCGCCTCGCGCTCCTCCGACGGGAGCAGGTGACCCACGCGCGCCAGCATCTGCTCGGTCTTGTGCGTGTCGAACTCGACCTGGTTGACCAGGTCGATCCGGCGGTGGGCCGCGAGATCGCTCCGCGCGAAGGCCAGGCTCTCGCCGAGAATCCGGTCGACCTCGGCCCGCGTCAGTCCGTGGCTGGGAATGATCTGTATGCTGGCTTGCTGCCCACTGCGCAGCTCGCGGGCAGAGACGTTGAGAATCCCGTTGGCATCGATGAGGAACTCGACCTCGACCTTCGGCAGGCCGGCCGGCATGGGCGGGATACCGCGCAACTCGAACTCGCCCAGCAGCCGGCAGTCGCGGGCCAGCTCGCGCTCACCCTGGAGCACGCTCAGCTTGATGGCCGTCTGCCCGTCCACGAAGGTCGTGAACATCTCGGTCGCGCGGCAGGGGATCGTCGTGTTGCGCAGGATGAGCTTGGCCATCGCCCCGCCCATCGTCTCGATGCCCAGCGAGAGCGGCGTCACGTCGAGCAGCAGCATCTCGGACCGTTGTCCGCCGAGCAGCGACGCCTGGATCGCCGCCCCGACCGCCACCACCTCGTCCGGGTTGAGCGCGGTGTAGGGCGGCCGGCCGAAGTGCTCGGTCACGCGGCGGCGCACGACCGGCATGCGCGACGAGCCCCCGACAAGTATGACCTGCTGCACGTCAGCGACTTTCAGCCCCGCGTCGCGGAGGGCGTGTTCGCACAGTGAAAGGCTTCGGGCGACAAGTGGCTCGCACAGCCGCTCGAACTCCTCGCGGGTGATGACGCGGCGATAGACCCGGCCCTTGCCGAGGTCGAGCTCGAGCTCGGCCTGCGACTGGTCCGAGAGGCGGATCTTGACCTGCTCGGCCAGCGAGCGCAACGCCTGTTTCGTGGCTGGCGAGTCGATGGCCACGCCGAACTGCGCGGCCACCTCGCCCGTGACGAGCTGGATGATCAGCCGGTCGAAGTCGTCGCCGCCGAGATGGGTGTCGCCGGCGGTGCTGAGCACCTGGAAGACGCCGCCCTCGAGCCGCAGAATCGAGACGTCAAACGTGCCGCCGCCCAGGTCATACACGGCCACGGTCTGGGACGCGTCGGCGGCGACGTCGTGGGTCGGGCCGTGGCAGTGCGGCACCGGCAGGGCCAGGTGCGACGCCGCCCCCCGGGCGTGCTCGCGCAGGCCGATGCCGTACGCAAGGGCCGCAGCAGTCGGCTCGTTGATAATGCGCACCACCTCGAGGCCGGCGGCCTGGCCGGCGGTGCGGGTGGCTTGCCGCTGGGCGTCGTCGAAATAGGCCGGGACCGTGATGACCGCGCGCGAGACGGGCACGCCAAGGTGCGCCTCGGCGCGCTCTTTCAGCGCGCGGAGAATGAGCGCCGAGACTTCCTCCGGTGAGTAGGCGCGCCCGTCGATGACGACCTGCACAGTGTCGCGCGGTCCGCCGGCAACCTGGTAAGCGAGGAAGGGCAGCTCGGCCTGGAGGTCGGCCATGCCGCGGCCGATCAGCCGCTTGACCGAGTAGACCGTGGCCCGGGGGTTCTCGACGGCGTGTGCGCGGGCCTCCCACCCGATGCTCACGGCTGCTCGGCCGTCGGGTCCGCGGGTCACGCCAATGACCGACGGTAGCCGGCCGTCGCCGCTGGCGTCACGGATGATGTGCGGGCCGGCCTCGTCGACGTAAGCGACCAGGGAGAAGGTCGTACCGAGGTCGATGCCGACAATGATGTCGCTCGCGTTCGGCATGGCCTACTCGAACTGGCTCAGGGCGCGCTGGTAGTAGCGGATGGAGTTGAGCTCGACGCGCAGCCGCGCCCGCAGTGCATCGTCCCCCGGCAGCTCCGAGGCCATGCCGACAATCCGCGCCAGGACGGCGTCGTGCGTGGCCTGGACGCGGGCACGCACCGCTTCGAGCGCGGCGGCGTCGCCCGTCTGGCGCGCCTCTTCGATCTCGTCGCGGAGCATCAGGGTCTCGGTCAGCACGTTCTGGGGCACCGCCTTGTCCTGCTGCGAGGACGCGCCGCCGCACAGCTCGAGCAGGTACTCGGCCCTCAGGAGCGGATCAGAGAGGACACGGTAGGCCTCGTTGAGCTGGGCGCTGGAGCGCAGGCTCAGGCTCAGGTCATCGGGCCGCTGCCGGTCCGGGTGCACCTCGCGGGAGAGCTGTAGGTAACGTTGCCGAAGGTTGTCCGCGTCCAGCGCAAACGTCGGCTCGACTCCGAGGATCTCGAAGTGGCTTCGGCCGTCGGCCGGGCAGAGCGTGTGGCAGGCGTCGCAGAACAGCGGGGTCTGGAGGATGCGCTCGCAGCTCGTGCACTTGGCCGGGCTGCTACGGGCACCGCGACTGGCTACCGGGTTCATCGCGCGATCGCTTCCGTTCAGTCGGCGGCCGCTCGCGTTGACGCTGCTCGTTGCCCGGCGCCAAAGACACGCGGCCACCGGGCCAGCCGGCGCCGGTCTACGCGGAGTAGCTCGAGCCGCAGCCGCAGGAGTGCTTCGCGTTCGGATTGTGGAACGTGAAGCCCTTGCCCATCAGGCCTTCCTGGAAGTCGATGGTCGTCCCGCTCAGGTTGCCGACCTCGTAGCTCTTGAAGTCGCACACGATGATCACGCCGCGCGACTCGAAGACTTCGTCCGTGTCGGCGACCGGCGCGTTGCGCTCGTCGCGCAGGTCGAGGACGTAGGTCAGGCCGGAGCAGCCGCCGCCCTTGGCGCCGAAATACAGGTACGTCGTGTCGGGGTTCTCCATCTTCTGCATGTAATCACGGACCCGCTGAGCGGCGATGTCGGTGAGATGGATCCCCTGTCCCGGCTGGGGCTGTTCCGCGCGCGCGCGGACACGGAGGGCCGCGCCGGCGGGCTCAAAGGGCTTCTCGGTGGTGTCGGGCGCTACACTCATCGCGCTGCGTTCTCCTGGGGCTGCCGGGCACGGGCCGAGTGAGCAGCGACTGGCCCGGGCAGCGAATGACAGTTCTCGCCGGTCGGTCGACCATCCTGATTCCTGGCGCCGCGCTCTCGCGCGGTCGCCAGCTTCCGCGACGGTCGCGATCGACTACTTCGCGGCCGCGGTCACCTCGACGGCCTGGCCGTCGCGGCCCTGCTTCTTCTGAAGATCGTTGATCGCGGCGCGGACGGCGTCCTCGGCCAGCACGGAGCAGTGGATCTTGACCGGCGGCAGGGCCAGCTCGCGCACGATGTCGGTGTTCTTGAGCTGCATGGCCTCGTCGAGCGTGCGGCCCTTGAGCCACTCGGTGGCCAGCGAGCTCGAGGCGATGGCCGATCCGCAGCCGTAGGTCTTGAACTTTGCGTCGATGATGCGGTCGTTCTCGTCAACCTTGATCTGGAGCTTCATCACGTCGCCACACTCGGGGGCACCGACAACCCCCGTGCCGACGGACGGGTCGTTCTTGTCGAGCGAGCCGACGTTGCGCGGGTTGTTGTAGTGGTCGAGGATCTTCTCGCTGTACGCCATATCGCAATCTCCTGCCTTCGAAGGATCAAGCTCGGTGTCGCGGCCGGCGCCCGGCCCGCGGGGCAACGCGGCCGGCTAGTGCGGCGCCCACTGGACGCTCTTGAGATCGATGCCCTCCTGGGCCATCTCCCACAGCGGGCTCAGTTCGCGCAGCCGCCGCACGGAGGCGACCACGCGCTCGATGGTGTAGTCGATCTCCGCCTGGGTCGTGAAGCGGCCCAGTGAGAAGCGGATGCTGCTGTGCGCCAGCTCATCGCCGACGCCCAGCGCCTTGAGAACGTAGCTGGGTTCCAGCGACGCGCTCGTGCAGGCCGAGCCGCTCGACACGGCGATGTCGTCGAACCCCATCATCAGGCTCTCGCCCTCTACGTACGCGAACGAGATATTGCAGTTCGTCGGCGTGCGCTCGACCGGGTGCCCGTTGAGGTACACCTCCTCGAGCTGGCTCATGATCCCGTCCTTAAGCCGGTCGCGCAGCGCCGCGAT
Source organism: uncultured Planctomycetota bacterium (assembly GCA_900696535.1). Taxonomy (GTDB): domain Bacteria; phylum Planctomycetota; class Phycisphaerae; order UBA1845; family Fen-1342; genus CAADGM01. Next base: position 4,977 of record CAADGM010000100.1, on the reverse strand, counting down.
CGCCTTGGGCTCGCTGTCCATGTGCATGCGGCACAGCTCGGCGGCCTTGCCCAGACCGACGATGCCGGGCACGTTAAGCGTCCCGGAGCGCATGCCGCGCTCGTGCCCGCCGCCGTGCATCACCGTGCCGCAGCGCACCCGCGGGTTGCGGCGCCGCACGTACAGGGCGCCAACGCCCTTGGGCCCGTGAATCTTGTGGCCGCTGCACGTCAGCAGATCGATCCCCATCGCGCTCACGTCGATCGGCACCTTGCCAAAGGTCTGGCAGCAGTCGGTGTGGAAGATGACGCCGCGCTCCTTACAGAGCTTGCCGATCTCCGCAATCGGCTGGAGGGTGCCGATCTCGTTGTTGCCGTGCATGATCGAGACGAGGATCGTCTCGTCGGTGAGCGCCTCGCGCACCTGCTCGGCACTCACCCGACCGTACTGGTCGACCGGCAGGAACGTGATCTTGAAGCCGTGCTTCTCCGCAAGGTAGCTGCACGGGTCGAGCACGGCCTTGTGCTCGGTCACCTGCGTGATGATGTGCCGGCCCTTCTCCCCGTACATCTCGGCGATGCCCTTGATGGCAATGTTGTTGCCCTCGGTGGCACCGCTCGTCCAGATGATCTCCTTCGGGTCGGCCCCGATGACGGCGGCGACCTGCTCGCGGGCCCGCTCGACGGCCTTCTCGGCCTCCCAGCCGAACGCATGGCTCCGGGAGGCGGCGTTGCCGTAGACCTCGGTGAAATACGGGAGCATCGCGTCGACCACGGCCGGATCGACGCGCGTGGTCGCGTTGTTATCCAGGTAAACCCTCATTGCGCAACAGCCTCGGTTGGGTTGATGCCCGGGACGGCGTTCTCGAACGCCAGGTCGGCAATGGTGACTTCAGAGAAGAACTTGCGAAGCCGCTCGTGCACGCGGTAGATCGCACCCCGAATCGGGCAGCCCGCGGCGATGTCACAGCCCTTGCTTTCGCGGTCGGTGTTCACGCAGCGCACCAGGTGGACCGGCCCCTCGACCGCCTCCACCAGCGCCTCGAGCGTGATCTCCCCGGGCGGCTTGTCGAGCATGTAGCCGCCGTGGGCTCCACGCACCGACACGAGAAACCCGGACCGGTTGAGCCGCTTGAGCACGTTCATGAGAAGCGGCAGGGGCACCTCGTGGGCCTCGGCGACTTCGCGCGCGCTGACCACTTTGCGACCTTGCCGGGCGAGGTGACAGAGAGCGATCAGCGCGTACTCGGTTTTTCGCGTTAGGGCGAGCATCCGGGTGTTTCTCCGCAAACGGACAGCTACCTGCGAATGAATCTAGCATCTACTCGGTACGATTTCAAACGTGGTGAACGTCCGCGTCAAGGTGTTTTCGCGGGCCGACCACATAGTCTCATAATATAGCCTTTAGAAATCCCAAATCGGCGCTTCCGCAAACCCGGCGGGCGGCGCGCCCGAATCGGGACGACGTCGCCGGGCAACAAGCGATGTCGAGCCGAAGGCTTACGCAACACGCGGACACGTGTCGACGACGTGCCCGCGGCGCTCCCCAAAGCCAGCAACGCGCCGCCCATCGCCCCGCGCGTTCTCGGGCCCGTAGACTGTTGTGTCATGACGCCGGCGCAGTCCGAGCCCCCGCCCCCCGATGCGCCGCTCCATGTTGCCGTGCTGGCGCGCAGTCGCGGCCAACAGGTTCTCAACGCGGTTGACCAGCAGCTCAAGGAGGCGCCGCTGCGAGCGCTGGCGTTTCTCGTGCTGCTCGTGGTGATCTGGACGGGGCTCTCCGGTCTGCTGGCCATGGTGTTGCGGCAGATCGGCCGGTGGGAGCTCGTGGCGGTCGTCGCCAAGGACTACATCTTCATCCACTTCTTCCTCGTGCTGGCCGTCATGCTGGCGTTCTCCAACGCCATTCTCGCCTTCGGCAGCCTGTTCGGTCGGCAGGAGGCGGGGTTCGTGCTGTCGTTACCGGTCCGGCTGCGCGAGGCCCTGTTCATCAAGTGGCTCGAAGGGCTGGTCCTGTCGAGCTGGTCGTTCCTGCTGCTGGGCGTGCCGCTGATGATCGCCGTCGCGACGACGACGGACGTCCAGTGGTACTACTACCCGCTCTTCGCCGGGCACTTCCTGGGCTTCGTGCTGATCCCGGCGACGTTCGGGCTGCTGGTCGCGTGGGCGGTGGCGATGTGGGCGCCGCGCCGGCCGCGGACGGTGGCCACCTGGGTCGGCGGGGCGATCGTGGTGGCGCTCGGCGTGTGGGTCTGGAGCATCTTGCGAAACGCCGACGCAGCCGACGCGTGGCTCAAGGCGTTCTACAGCCAGCTTCGGCTCGTGCGGCAGCCCTACCTGCCCAGCAACTGGTCGGCCCTCGGGATTGTGGCCGCGATCCAGCGAAACGCGGAGGCGAGCCTGTTCTACCTCGGCGCGGTCGTCGCGAACGGGGCCTTCTTCGCCTGGCTGGCGATCAACCTCCTGTCGCGCTACTGGCCGGAGGCCTTCAGCCGGGCGAGCCACGGCCGGCCGACGAGCGTGGTGCGGACAGGCTGGCTGACCCAAGCGGTCACGCTGCTGCTGTTCTTCTACCTGCCGCGGAAGCTGCGCGTGCTGATGCTCAAGGACGTGCGGAGCTTCATCCGCGACCCGGCCCAGTGGACGCAGATGGTGATCATGATCGGGCTGCTGGTCGTGTACGCGGCCAATCTGCGCAGCTTCCCGATGAATTACGACCAGCCCGGCATGCGCGCGGTGATGGCGTTCCTGAACCTGACCACCGTCAGCCTCATCCTGGCGACGTTCACCAGCCGCTTCGTCTTCCCGTGCGTCTCCCTGGAGACGCAGCAGCTCTGGCTCATCGGACTGCTCCCGATGCGTCGGCTGGCGTTTCTGCTCAACAAGTTCCTGTTCTCGGTGACGATCACCGGGCTGTCGGCGCTGCTCGTGATGGGCCTGGCGATGCGGGCCCTGGAGCTGCCGGCGGACTGGACGCTCCTTCAGCTTTCGGTCGCGCTGGGGCTCTGCGTCGGCCTGTCGGGGCTATCGGTGGGACTGGGAGCCCGGTTTCCCATGCTCGGGCAGCGAAACCCGGCGCGGATCGCCTCGGGTTTTGGCGGCACGATGAACCTGGTCTTCAGCATGCTGTTCGTCGCCGGCCAGATGGCGCTGCTCGCACTGGTCAGCGCGAGCGGATTCAACGACCTGCTCTCGGGCGTGGACGAGCTCCGGCTGGCGACGTGGCTGATCCCGGCCATGTTCCTGCTGGGCGTGGCCGTGGCGGGGCTCGGCCTGCTCATCGGGGCCAAGCACTTCGAGCGGCTGGAGGTGTGAGGCGCGCGTCGCGGCGGGGCGGCTTTACACCGGCGCGGGGACGCTCGGCGCCGCGGTCGGCGCGGGGGCGGGCACGATCATCTGCGACACCGGAAGTGGGGCAACGACATCAGCCGGCAGCGTTCGGCTCGCGATGACCTGCGCGGCGCGCCGGGCGGCAAGCACACGCGCCGCGGCCGCCGACTCGGGTACCTGGGCCAGTATGTGCTCAACCAGTCGGCCGATCTCGACTGCGGCCAGCGCCGCCCCGCGGCCCATGCGGCCAACCACCGTGCCGCGCGCGCCGGCCTCGGCGTAGGCCGGGCGCGCCTCGATGGCCACCGGGCAGACCGGGAAGCCGTACTTCTCGATCGCCGCCGCTGCGACGCGGGCCACGCGAGTGCGCGACTGGACGCGGTTCAGCACGACGAGGGCGCGCGGCAGGCCGGCTCGCTTGGGGTGAAACTGGACCTTGTAGATCAGCCGCGCGGTGCGATAAGAGGCCCAGACGTCGAGCATGCTGGGCAGCAGCGGCAATACCACCAGATCGCTGACGGAGATGAGCGCGGCAACCTCACTGCCGAGCGCCGCAGGTCCGTCAGCCACAACGACGTCGCAGCCAGCGGCAAGCTCGGGTGCGCGGGCGAGAATCTCTGCCGCCGTGTAGAGCGGGACGATCGGGATCTCGGGCGCCGCCACGCGCAGCCAGGTGGACAGGCTGGCCTGCTCGTCGGCGTCGACGGCGGTCACGCGCAGGCCCTGGTCGTGCAGCCAGGCGGCCACGTGGACGGCCAGCGTGCTCTTGCCGACACCACCCTTCGTGTTGACCAGCGAGATGAACATGCGTTTCTTGCGCGGGCACGCGGGCCGAAGCGCGCGGGCCAAGCGTTGCTATCGGGCAAGTCGCGCCCCCCGGTGTGGGCGACGGGCAGGTCCTACGGGTGGGAAATGCCTCGGCAAGGACTCGAACCTTGGACCCGCTGATTAAGAGTCAGCTGCTCTACCAACTGAGCTACCGAGGCAGGCACCGGCTGCGCTGGAGCATGCCGGGCTTGGCATTGTAAGTCGGGCGGCACGCGGGTGACAAGCGGAGGGGCAGCGGGCCGAAGGGGTTGAGGGGTCGAGGAGCCAAGGAGCGAAGGGGCGAAGGGGTGAAGGCGCGGAGGCAATAAAGCGGCACGGGATTGGAAGCGGCGGGGAATTAAGCCGACGGATGGGCACCGGACGGCAGTGTGCTCGCGGATCGGCTGACGAAGACGCGCACCGGTGGCGTGCACCGCGCCACCGCGTCGTCTGACCTGCCCCACCCCCCAACTCCTCGGCTCCTCAGCCCCCGCCCCCCTTCGCCCTTCCACTCCTCCATCCCTCCGGTCCTTCGCTCCTCCGCCCCTCAGCTCCTTGACTCCTCCCGCTACGGCCTGCCCCGCTCCGCCGGTCGGGTCGTCGTGGGGGCCTCCTGCTCGGCCGTGCGGCGTTGTGCTCGCGTCGGGAGCCGCTCGAGACGTCGCTTCAGGTCGTCGAAGATGCGATCCTCGACTGTACTCCGTGACTGGCCCAGTTTCTCGAGCGCCTCGCGGGCGCTGGCGTCGTCTCCCGACTGGCCCAGCCGCGCAGAGCGCTCCTTGTAGCGGCGCTCGTGCTGCTCCCGCCGCTCCTTGGCATCCTTGTACATGAGCCAGGCGCGCTGCTGCTGCCCCTCGTCAAG
>CAADGM010000099.1 GCA_900696535.1 uncultured Planctomycetota bacterium | reverse complement strand
GTCCGCGCAGGCGGCGTGCCCGACTTGAGCATCGCCTCGGCGCGGAGGCGCAGCACCGCCTTACGCCACCGTCACCTCGCGCGACAAGTACACGTCCTGGATCGCGTGCAGCAGCTCCACGCCCTCGTTCATCGGACGCTGGAACGCCTTGCGCCCGCTGATGAGCCCCTGCCCGCCCGCCCGCTTGTTGATCACCGCGGTCTCGACCGCTTCGGCGCTGTCGGAGGCCCCTTTGCTCTCGCCGCCGCTGTTGATCAGGCCGATGCGGCCCATGAAGCAGCCTGCGACCTGGTAGCGGCACAGGTCGATGGGATGACCGCCCTTGCCGGCCTCGTCCGAGCCGCACAGCTTGGTGTAGACGCGTTTGTCCCACTTGCCGTAGCCGCTCGAGCCGGTGTTCAGCGCGTTGTAGCCGCCGTTCGTGGTCGGGAGCTTCTGCTTGATGATGTCGGCCTGGATGGTGACGCCCAGGTGGTTGGCCTGGCTGGTCAGGTCGGCCGCGGTGTGATAGTCGACCCCGTCCTTCTTGAACGCGTTGTTGCGCAGATAGCACCACAGGACCGTGAACATCCCCAGCTCATGTGCGCGGGCAAACGCCTCGGCCACCTCCTCGATCTGCCGGGTCGACTCGTCCGAGCCGAAGTAGATGGTCGCGCCCACGCCGACCGCGCCCATGTCCCAGGCCGTCTCGACCACGCCGAACATCCGCTGGTCGAACCTGTTCGGGTACGTCAGCAGCTCGTTGTGGTTGATTTTGACGATGAAGGGAATCTTGTGGGCGTACTTGCGGCTGACCAGGCCAAGCACGCCGAAGGTGCTGGCCACGGCGTTGCAGCCGCCCTCGACGGCCAGCTTGACGATGTTCTCGGGGTCGAAGTAGGCCGGGTTCGGCGCGAACGACGCGCCGGCGGAGTGCTCGATCCCCTGGTCGACAGGCAGGATCGAGAGATAGCCCGACCCGCTGAGCCGACCGTGCTTGTACAACCAGGCCAGGCGATTGATCACGCGGTTGTTGCGGTCGCTGGCCACGAAGACCCGGTCGAGGAAGTCGGGCCCGGGCAGGTGCAGCGTCTCCTTGGGGATCGTGTTGCACTTGTGTTCGAGCAGCGCCTTCGCCTTGTCGCCGAGGTGCTTGAGGACGGATTCCGCCATGAGTCGTTCTCCTTCTTCACGCCGCCCGCGCATCGGCCGCCGCGACTGCCCGCCGGGCTGCACGAGCGCCGGAGCGTAGTGTAACCGGGGCCGTGAGCGGGGTGCGAACCCGGGGCCGGACGAGCCCCCCCGGCGGCGTATCGCGGTCGACGGGATCGACCTATGCTACGGATGCCGCGCGCCGCCGGTCCGCCATTCGTTCGCGTGGTCCGGTGGCGGGCCGCGTTGTGCTGGCGCGAACGGCCTGGCGAGATTGCCCGTTGGACTTTCAGCAGATCATCCAGGACTGGGGCTATCTCGCACTGCTGATCGGGGCGTTCCTCGAAGGCGAGACGATCATCCTCATCGGGGGCTTCCTGGCTCACCAGGGGTACCTCGACTTGCCCCTGGTCATGCTCTGCGCGTTCGTCGGCTCGCTGGCGGGCGACCAGTTCGCGTTCCTGGTCGGTCGCAAGCTGGGGCGCGGGTTCATCCGCCGGCGGGCCACGCTGCGCGTGCGGGCCGCCAAGATCTACCGCTGGCTCAGGCGCTACGACGTGGCCGTGCTGCTGGGCTTCCGCTTCGTCTACGGCTTCCGCAACCTGACCCCCTTCACGCTGGGCGCCACGGGCTTCAGCCCACTGCGGTTCGCCGCCTTCAACGCGCTCGGCGCCGCCATCTGGGCCGTCGTCATGCCGCTGCTCGGCTACATCTTCGGCAAGGCCATCGCCGCCTTCATCGACGACGTGAAGAACTACGAGCTGCTCATCATCGCTGGCGTGATCGTCGCGGCCTCCATCTACGGCCTGATCTGGTGGGTTCGCAAGCGTCGCGAGGAGCGGGCGGCCGCGGTGGCAGCCGACCTCCCGCCCGAGCTGGTCGAGGCCGCGCCAGACGAGCCGAAGAGCGCGTGAGCGGCTCGCGCGTCGGACGGGCACGATTCGGGCGTCGCGACGGCTGCGTTGCCCCACGCGCCGGCCGCAGCATGTGACCCGGCCGGCCGCCTCTACCCGCGCCGCCACGCCAGCATCGCCGTACACATCGCCGGAAGGTCCGGCGGCCGACGGCTCGAGATCACGTTGCGATCGGTCACCACCGGCTCGTCCACCCATGCGGCGCCCGCGTTCACGAGGTCATCGCGGATGCCCGGCGTGCTTGTCATGCGCAGCCCGCGACAGACCCCCGCCGAGATCAGGATCCAAGGCCCGTGGCAGATCGTCGCGATGAGCTTGCCCGCGGCGAAGCACTCCCGGGTCAGCCGCAGAACGTGCTCGTCGCGGCGCAGCTTGTCGGGCATCCATCCACCCGGCACGACCAGCAGGTCGAACTCCGCAGCCCGCACCTCCGACACGGCCGCGTCGCTTCGGCATGGGTAGCCGTGCTTGCCGCGATAGGTGTGATCACCCGCCAGGCCGGCCACGATCGTCCGCGCGCCGGCCTCTTCGAGCCGCAGCTTGGGGTACCACAGCTCGAGGTCCTCGTAGTCGTCGCCGACGAAGATCAGCGCCCGCTGGCCCGAAAGCGCGCTCATGGAGCACCTCCTGTACCCGATCGTATGCGCACGCGGCGTCCCATGCCGGGATCGCGCCGCGGAAGCACTCGCCCGACCCGAACCGCGACCGTCGAAGGGCGGCCTCTTCCGAACGGAAGGCCACCTCGCAGTCGGTGCGGCTCGGTTCCACCTGGCACGCCAGGGCGCGGTCACTCAAGCGGACGCCGCCGACGCGGGGCGTGCCCGGCGTCGGCGGCGCTGCTGTCGTGGCTTCGGGCTGTGCCCGTCGCGTCGGTCGCGGCTATGGGCAGGCGCAGCCGGCGGTCAGGCAGCCCACGAACGGATCGATGTCGTCGAAGTTGACCACGCCGTCGCAGTTCGTGTCGGCGTTGTCCCAGATGCAATCCGGGTACTGGGCCGCGTAAGCCGACTGCCCGCCCAGGGCGACGACGAACGCGTCGATGTCATCGAAGTTGACCACACCGTCGCAGTTCATATCACCCAGCAGGCCCTGCGGAAGCAGGCCCAGGAACTCGATGTCATCCAGGTTCCAGCCCTGGTAGGTCACTGAGCTGTCGGTCGGGCCCATGCCCCAGCGGACATAGACCGTCGCCTGGCCGTCGGCCACGGCGCTGAGGTCATACTGCTGGAGCGACCAGGCCTGCTCGTTGATCGCCGCGCCGGTGTGCTGCCAGATCGTCACCCAGTTCACGCCGTTCGCGGAAGCGTCGATGTTGGCCTTGTCGTACGTGGCGCTCTCGATACCGAGCCAGCGACGGAAGCGCATTTTGACGCCTGCGGTGTGCGAGAAGTCGAGCGCCGTCGTGGTCAGATATTTGGTCGTCGCCATGCTGTTCGGGTAGTGGCCGTTCAGGTTGAACCCGTACACGTACAGACCGGTGTAGCCGCTGGTCGGATCAAGCCGCCCGCTGGTGCCGCCACCGGTCGGCTGGCCGAAGGCCCACTGGTCCTCGACGGTCCAGCCGGGGCTGCTGTTGAGCGGGAAGCTGTAAATGACGGACTCGGTGCCCACGCGCAGGCTGATCGTCGCCACGTTCCCGTCCAGGCCGTTGTTGGCCTTGAACTGGAAGCTGTCCGGCCCGACGTATAGCGGCGTCGGCTTGTAGTTCACCACGTTGCCGCCCGCGAGCAGCGCATACGGCACCGCGGCAATGATGCCACCCTGCGGGTCAATCAGCACGCCGTTCGACGGCAGGCTCGTGATGATGTACGTCGGCGGCGTCACCGAGCCCGCCTGGAGCACGATCGGCGTCGTCGCCGTATCCGGGACGACCAGGTTCTGACCGAAGGCTTCCGGCGGGCAGAACGTGCCCGCGGCGGCGATCTTCAGCTTCCACGCGTTGAGCGTGCCGGTGTCGATGCTGGCATTGTCCGACACGCGCAGGGTCCAGGTGCCGGTGACGACCCTGCCGTTGAAGTCGGCCAGGAGGCCCGGGCCGTCGGGCGGCACGGTGGCGTCGTCGTACGTTTTGATGATGTCGTCGGCGCTGCCACCCGTGCGGTTGTGCAGTCGGACGACGTTGCCTTGCGGGTTAATGACTTCGACGATCAGGTCGCCGATGTAGGTGTGCGTGATGTTGACCTCGACGTCAACGTCACCGATGCAGTACGCGTCTGTGATGT
>CAADGM010000098.1 GCA_900696535.1 uncultured Planctomycetota bacterium | reverse complement strand
CGATCCGAGCGCCGGCGACGAACGGAAGAGCTGCTCGAGATGGTCGGGCTCCGCTCGGCGGCCCGCCGCCCGGTCGGCGAGTACTCCAAGGGCATGGCGCGGCGCATCGGCCTGGCGCAGGCCCTGATCAACGACCCGGACCTGCTCATCCTCGACGAGCCCACCAGCGGCCTCGACCCGGTCGGCTCCAAGCTGGTCAAGGACATCATCCTTCGTCTCGGCTCGCTCTACCGCAAGACCATCCTGCTCTCGAGCCACCTCCTGGCCGACGTCGAGGAGGTGTGCACGCGCGTCACGATTCTCTACGGCGGCCGCGTTCAGAAGACCGGCAGTCTCGAGGAGATCCTCGCGCAGCGGCACCGCACGCAACTGGTGGTCGACGCGCTCGCGCCCGAGACGCTTCGCGCCGTGCAGGACCTTCTGGAGCGGATGGAGGGCAAGACGGCCGAGGTCTCGGTCCCGAAGGATCGGCTCGAAGCCCTCTTCCTCCGCATCGTCCAGGAAGCCTCCGCCCGCCGGCTGGAGACGACCGGCAGCGTGGCCGCGGGCGAGATCGCGGGCTTCCTGGGCGGCTCGCCCGAAGGGCGCCAGGTGCTCGAAGAACTCGTGCGCACCGAGCCCGTGCAGCCGGCCGGCCCTCCCGCCGCGGCCCCGGCCCCCGCCGCGGTCGACGTTGCCGTGCTCTCCGAGCTGACCGCGGCCGCGAAGAAGCCAGCAGCCGAGGACACGACGGAGGCCCCGCCGCGGCCACAACCCGAAGTCGATCGCGGCGTCATTGACGAGTTGCTGGGGCCGGATCAGCGCAAGGGGGCGCCGTGAGCCGCGTCTGGTCCGTCGCCCGGCTGACGTTCGCGGAAGGCGTGCGCATGAAGATTGTGCTCGTCTTCCTGGTCGTTCTGCTGCTGCTCATCATCCGCATGCCGTTTACGCTCACGGGCGATGGGACGCTCGCCGGGCGCGTGCAGAACTTCCTGTCCTACTCACTGGCGGCGCTGGGCGTGCTGCTGAGCCTGACGACTATTTTCTTCTCGTGTGCTGCCCTGGCCGGCGAGATCAAGGACCGCTCGCTCCACCTGGTCGTCACCAAGCCCGTCAGCCGCTTCCAGATTCTGCTCGGCAAGTGGCTGGGCGTGAACCTGCTCAACCTCGTCATCGTCGTGCTGGCCGGCGGCGCGATCTACGGCCTGGCTTACTACCTCCAGGGACTGCCGGTCCAGTTCCAGCGCGACCGCACCAAGCTCCGCGAGACCGTCTGGACCGCGCGCGTCGCCGCCAAGCCCATCGAGCCCCGCCAGCAGATCGAGGACACCGCCCGCGCCGAAGTCCGCGACCGGGTCCAGCGCGGCGAGCTCATGCCCGCCCAGGTCGAAGCGGCCGTGCGGGCCCGGATCGACGAGGGCCGCCGCAAGTGGCGCCTGATCGGCGACGGGGAGGAGCGCTACTTCGAGTTCGAGGGGCTGCCGACGCCCGATCGCGAGGACGCGGTCATCCAGATCCGCTATCGCGTCGTCGCCGTCCCGCTCACGCCCGACGAGATCGTCGAGGTCGGCTGGGTGTTCTGCGACCCGGACACGCGCGCCTGGCTCAGCGAGCCGCTCTATACCCGCGAGCGCTCGAACGACACGCACCAGTTCCTGGTCCGTGCCCAGCCGGTCATCAAGAACGGGCGAGCGCTGCTGCTAGTCGGCAACCCGCCCGCGCCGGGTCCCAAGACGGGCTTCGTCTTCGAGGGCGATGAGAGTCTGGTGCTGCTCTACCCCGTCGGCGGCTTCGAGGCCAACCTCGCCCGCTCGCTGCTGATGATCACGTTCCGGCTCGGGCTGCTCAGCGCCGTCGCGCTCTTCTTCAGCATCTTTACGTCGTTCCCCGTGGCGTGCTTCTGCTCGCTGGCCTTCTACCTGGTCTGCCTCGGCTCGCCCTTCTGGCTTGAATCCATGGGCGTCGGCGCCGAGGGCATGCCCGCGAGCATCGATCCCTACGGCGTCATCGGCCCGATCGTCCGAACCGTGCTCGGGCCGCTCGTGAAGCTCGGCTTCCCCGACTTTGTCCGCTACGACGGCGTGCGCCTGCTGATCGAAGGGCTTTACGTGCCGTACGTCCTCGTCGGCGAAGCCATGCTGCGCACGCTGGTATACGGCGCCATCCTGCTGCTGCTGCTCGGCTGGCTGATCTTCACCCAGCGGGAAGTCGCCGAGGTGCAGGTGTAGACCCGCGTCACAGCACGGGCCGCGCCTGCCCGCGTAGAATCCAGTGAACGGACGCCCCTGATGCCTCGCTCGCGTGCCATCCAGTTGTTCGGCGTCGGTGCCTGCGTGGCGCTGATCCTCGCGGCGTCGACGCGCATCCCGGCCATCAACGAGGGCCGCCGCGCGCTCAACCTGATGGCCACGGCCGACGTCACTCGCCAGGCGCCGCCGGAATACGCCTTCTTCATTCAGGCGTTTGGGGCTTTCCGCAGTCTGATCGTGAACTTCGCCTTCATCCGCCTGGAGACGCTCAAGGAAAAAGGCCGCTACTTCGACGCCATGCAGCTCGCCCGGTGGATCTGCACGCTCCAGCCGTACTTCCCGGCGGTGTGGGAGTACGCCTCGTGGAACATGGCCTGGAACATCTCGGTGACGACGTTCACCGCGGAGGAGCGCTGGAACTGGGTCTACAACGGGGTCAAGCTGCTGCGCGACCTGGGGATCCGCTACAACCCCAGGGCCGTCAACCTCTACAAGCAGCTCGCCTGGACCTTCAACAACAAGATGAGCGAGCCGACCGACGACTACCACCTGGCCTACAAGGCCAACTGGGCCTGGCGCATGCACCTGGTCCTGGGCGAGCCGCCGCGGCCGCAGACCGAGCTCGATCCGAACGCCGTCGCCAGCCTCGCCGATGCGGAGCAGCGCGAGGGCCTGCTCACCGCCGCGGCCCGGGTTGCCTGGGAACAGAACGAGGAGAAGCGCCGCCGGATGGCGCAGGAGCGCGGACAGCGCTACGTGGAGCGCCGCTTCGAGGACGTGCACAAGACCGTCGTTGCCGAGGGCGAGGGGCTGACGCCCTACAAGCTGGCCCGCAAGGCGGCCGCGGACGCGATCCGCGAGATCGCCACGGCGCCGCGGACGTTGGAAGCGCTGTACCGCGAGCAGCCGCCGGCCCGCGAGATGGTCGCGGCGCTGCGCGGCCTGGGGCTGAAGATCACGGACGATGAGCTCAGTGAGGAGGAGTACTGGGCCGAGAACGGACTGGCGCGCAACTTCTTCATGCCCTACCGTCGCCTGGCCAGCCCGGACGCGATCCTCATCTCACTGCTTCAGTCGGCATCCGAGCGTGACGACCCGGTCGCCTCCGCGGCACAGAAACTCGACGACATCCTAGGCGTTCGGGCTGGCAACCCGGCCGGCCAAGCGCTGGTGCGCTGGCTTCAGCGCAAGGTGCTCGAGCAGGTCTACCGGCTCGAGCTCGATCACATGATCGCGGTCATCGAGGAGTTCGGCCCGGTCGACTGGCGCTCGGTCGACTCGCAGAGCCTTTACTGGGTAACGCGCGGGCTGATCGCGGGCGGCGAGTCCCCCAATGACTTCCGCTCGGACAAGCTCAACACGGCCCGCATCATGTTCTTCAGCTTGCGGAACCTGTTCCTACGGAACCGCATCGTCTTCGACCCGGCCCCGGAGCGCATCCAGTATTCCTACCTCAACTTCAGCCGGGATCTGAACTTCATCGAGCCGATGCACCAGGCGTTCCTCCGCTACGGCCCACTCTTCGACCCCAAGGAGGGCTCGCCCGGGGCCGCCGGTGACGCGTTCCGTATCGGCCACTTCAACTTCATCAGCGAGGCGATTCGCTCGCTCTACCTCTCCGGTCGCGAGGCGGAGGCCGAGCACTACT
>CAADGM010000097.1 GCA_900696535.1 uncultured Planctomycetota bacterium | reverse complement strand
GCCAGGTCGGTCACGGGCATCGTCGCCACGCCGGGCCATCGACCCTGCGCGGGCGGTGTCCGCAGCGAGGAGTCCGTCGCCATGTCCGCGTCGAGCGTCGAAGGGATCGCGCCCCGGGAGCGCGAGTTGGTCAGGCTTTTCCGCGTCGCGTGGTTCTTGTCCCCGGCCCAGCTTTCGGCCTTGGCCGACTACCTGGAGTCGCACGTTGCAGCGCGTCTTTCGCCCCCTGCACGAAGGCCCGCATCTGCTCGCTATCGCTCTCCTCGTAGTCGCGATAGAACTCTGCCAGTCGGTTGAGAGCCCGGTTCTGAACGTCGGGGTGCTCCAGCAGGTACAGCAGACCCGCCGCGCACAGCCGCGTCACGTTGTAGCCCCCGGCGCTTCTGGCCACGTCGTAGAGCACCTTGAGCGGCGGCTCGACCTGGAAGTTGATCTGCGGCTTGCGCTGTATGGCGTCTGGCATGGGCGCACCTTCTAGGGAATCGACGGTTTTCTAGACGCCGCATTCTCCCGCGCCGCCCCCAGCCTGCAAGCCCCGCGCCGGCCCGCAGCGTGCCAGCGCGCAGGCGCGGCGGTACGATGCCCGCGGCGCGTCCGTCCGCCGCGACGTAATGAGTCCGGTCGCGGTCCGGCTGGGCCAAGTGCTTCTGAGATGACGCTTTACCGCTCGCACGACGACGCCTCCGGCCCTCCGCCACCGCCGCGGAGCCCGGAGCCGCACGCCGCCCCGTCGCCATCCGACGCACCGCGTCCCGGCTCCGCGGGCAGTGGCGTCGCGGGCGGCCGTCCGGTCGCCGGCGGGGCCCACCTCGAGGGCTACGAGCTGCGCGAGGAGATCCACCGCGGGGGACAGGGGGTGGTCTATCGCGCGGTGCAGCTCGGCACCAAGCGCGAGGTCGCTCTGAAGGTTCTGCTCGAAGGCCCCTTCGCGTCCGAGACGACTCGGCGGCGCTTCGAGCGCGAGATCGAGCTGGCCGCCTCGCTGCGGCATCCGAACATCGTCACGATTCTCGAATCGGGCATCAGCCTGGGGCGCTACTACTTCGCGATGGAGTTCATCCACGGGCAGCGGCTCGACCGCTACCTGGCCCAGCGTCGACCCCCCGTTCGCGACGTGCTCCTCCTTTTCGAGACGATCTGCCAGACTGTGAATTTCGCGCACCAGCGCGGCGTGATTCACCGTGACCTCAAGCCGCCCAACATTCTCGTCGACGCGGACGGCCAGCCGCACATCCTCGACTTCGGCCTGGCCAAGCCGACCCAGCGGATCAGCGGCGGGGAGTCGACCGTCCAGGTGCTCTCGCTGAGTGGCCAGCTCATCGGCACGGTCGCGTACATGTCGCCCGAGCAGGCCGCCGGTCAGCACGACGTGGACGTGCGCAGCGACGTGTACTCGATCGGCGTGATGCTCTACGAGGCGCTGGTCGGGCGCCCGCCCTACTCGATCGAGGGCCCGCTCGGCGAGGTGCTCAGCCGCATCGCCCGCGAGGACGCCGTTCATCCGCGCGCCGTGGTGAGCCGGCTGCCGGACGGCGCGAAGTTCGACGACGAGCTGGCCACGATCCTGCTCAAGTGCCTGGAGAAGGAGCCGTCGCGACGTTACCAGTCCGCCGGCGACCTGGCGCGCGATCTGCAACACTACCTGAAGGGAGAGCCGATCGAGGCCAAGCGGGCCAGCACCTGGTACATGGTGCAGAAGACCGTGAAGCGCTACCGCTTCCAGGTCGCCACGGCCGCTCTCATCCTGATGATGCTGATCGGCTTCCTGATCACGTTCGCCAGCCTGTTCGCCAGTGAGCGCGACGCGCGGCAGCGCGCCGACCGCTTCGCGGAGGAAGCCCGGCAGGCCGCCGCCGCCACCGAGGCCGCCCTGCTCGAGGCCCGGCAGCGCACCCTCGAAGCCCGCGCCGCGGCCCAGCAGGCCCAGGCCGCCCTGGCCCGCGAGCAGATCCAGCGCGGCGACCTGGCGCTCCAGCGCGGCGAGTTGCAGGCGGCACGTGACAGCTACTGGCGTGCACTCGATGCCGCCGGCGGACCCGCCGCCCAGTGGGCGCTGCGGCGCTTCTACCAGCAGACGACGTCGGCCGTCGAGCGCCGCCTGGTCCTGGAGAGCCACGGTCCCGTGGCCCTGTCGCGCGACGGCCAGCGGGCGGTCGTCTGCCCGGAGCCGGGCGGCATCGCGGTCTACCAGGTCGCCGAGATGCGCCTCGAGCGCTGGCTGCCCGTGAGCGGCGCGGTGACGGCCGTGGACGTGGCCGACGATGGATCGCTGGCGGCGGTCACGCCGACGGCGCTGCTCGCCTGGCCTGCCGGCCAGGTTGCGCCCACGGTCGTCTGCGATCTGCGTGATGTCCCGCGACCGGAGCGCATCCACGTCACCGAAGCCGGCCGGCGCGTGGTCATGATCAGCGGCCGCCAGGTTCGACTGGCCAGCGGCGCGCCGGCACGCTTCGAAGCGGCGCTCACGCTGCGCGGGGCGGCCCCGTCAGACAGCGACCTCGTGCCCGAGCTCGGCCTGCTGGCCGTAGCAACGTCCGCGGGAGTCGAGCTGGTGCGCGTCGGCGACGGCACGCTCGCCCGCCTGCCACAGCTTCCGGATGACCAGCGTGCCGTCCACGCCCTTGCGCTCGACGCAACCGGGCAACTGCTCGCCGCGGCGTCCGACGCGCTGCACGTGCGCGGCCCGCTCGGGCAACTGGACGGCTCGCCGCCGGAGTGGACCCGCTGGGTGGAGACCAGCATCCGCTGGACGCTGCTCGACCTGCGCAGCGACGCGCGCCGCGGGCTGGCAGCGACCACCGATGGCCGCTTCCTCGTCTTCACGCCGGAAAGCCGCGTCGGGCCGCTCCGACTCGTCGGCGACGAGCTGAGTGCCATCCGGCAGTCGCGAACGGAGCGCGGCTTCGTGGCCCTCGACCGCGGCGGGACGCTGTCGACGTGGTCGGGCATGGACAAGCTGGAGCAGCAGCGGGCCGTGCTCGAGGTGCCGCGCGCCCGGTGTGTGGCGTCCGCGGACGGCTCGACGGTGCTCGCCGCGGACGAGCGGGCCCGAGTACTGCTTCACGCGCCGCGACTTGGCGCGAACTGGCGCACGCTTTTGCGCCCGCGACTGATGGGCCGGCTGCCCGGCCTCGGGGACCGGGACGATGTAGCGCTGGCTGTCTCGGGTGACGGGCGCCGGGCCCTGGTGCGCGACGGCACGTCGCTGCGCTGGTTCAGCCTGACGGGCGGCAATGTGCGTGTCGAAGTGTGGAGCGAGCCGCGGCTCTCCTCGCTCGCGGATGTCGCCCTGAGCGACGACGGCGCCGTGGCCGCGTGGCTGGCCCGCTCCCCGCTGGGCGACGTCGAGCGCGTCGTCCTCGCCGCGTGGCCGGAAGGCGGGAGCACCGCTGGCGAGCGGTCGGGCGAGCGCCAACCCGGCGAGCGACACAGCGTCGACTTCGTTGGCGCGGCGATCCGCGCAATCGCGTTCCTGCCGACGACCCGCGATCTCCTCGTTGCCCGCTCGAACGGGCAGCTTGTACGACTGACGTCCGACGCAACGTCAGTACTCCCGCCGTCCGAGCCCTGGGTGAAGCTCGAGGCTCAGCCGCTGATGCTGACCGTCAGCCAGTCCGGGGAGCTGGCCGCCGTCGCGTGCAACGACCAGGCGATCCACGTGGTCTCGACCGACCGCCGCAGCGTCGTGCGGCGGATCGACCTTCCGAGTGAGCCCGTGGCGCTGCACTTCAATCCGCGCAATGACGTGCTGCTGGTGCGCTGCGCCGACCGCCGAGTCCGGCTGATCGAGCCCGCCACGGGCGAGCTGATTTCCGAGTGGGCCTTGCCCGGCACGGGCGGCCCGGACGTTGCGATCTGGCTGGGCGATCACGACGCCATGCTCCTGGGCTACAACGGCCGCATTCACGAGTATCGCTTCGAGGCGGCCGACGCGGTGATCGAGCGGAATCGGGTCGCTCGCCTTCAGCGGCGAGTCGCCGAGGCCGTCGAGACCGGCGAACTAAACACGGCCTGGTCGCTGGTGGAAGCGCTGACGCGGCTCAGCGCGTCCGATGGCGCATCCGCCCGGCTTGACCTGCTGGCCAGCGCGCTTCGCAGGCCGACAGCGCCGGTGCCGCCGGAGTGGCTGGACGCCGTTCCAGCCGATGCCGGTGCGCCAATCTGGCTGCGCCTGGGGCACGCCGCGTACGAGGGCGAGCGCTTCGAGCTGGCACGCACGTGGCTCCGGCGGGTGTTCGACGCCTCCCGTTCCGGCACAGACGCACTGACCCTTCGACGCCTGGCCGAGACCGAGTACCTCGCGGGCGCCCTGCCCCAGTCTGCGGCGCTCCTGGCCGGCCTACTCAAACGAGCGGATCAGGATCCCGCCCAGTTGCCCACGGTGAATCTGCAACGGCTGGCGGCGCTCTCGCTCGCCGGCCGGCTGTCGGAGGCCCGCCAGGTCGCCAACTCACTCGGCGAGCCGGACGCCTTCGGTCGGCCCGGCGACCCTGTGGCCACGGCGGCCGCCCGCATCATCGCGCGCGTGCTGATCGCGGCGGAGGACGAGTCGTGGGCCAGCGGCGCGCTGGACGAGCTGCTCACGCGCTTCGACCCACGCGCGCTGCTGCACACGGACGACTTGCCGTTCTTTGCCGGCGAACTGGCCCGCCTCCGCGGCGACCTCGGCCAGGCCGCGGTGCAATACCAGCGCTGCATTGACCTGTCGCGCGACGTGTGGCCGGCGAATTGGGCCCGATTCCGCCTGGAACAACTCGCGACGACTGCCGCCGCGGAAGCCGAGCCCGAGCCGCGCGACACCCCCGCGGGCGCCCGCCCCGCCCGCCGCCGATAGACTACGCGCCGGGCTTCGCCCCGCCACGCGCCCGCGATCGGTCGACGTGGCGCGCTGGCGCTCGATGCGCCCACGCACGCCGGCATCTGAAGTGCTGTGAGGTTCGCGCATGAAGGTCCTGGTCGTCGGCTCCGGCGGTCGCGAGCACGCCCTGTGCCACGCGATCGCGCGCTCGCCGCTGCTCGACAAGCTCTTCATCCTCCCCGGCAACGCGGGCACCGCGGCGCTGGGCACCAACGTGCCCGGTGACCCGAAGGACGTCGCGGCCGTGCTCGATTTCGCCCGTCGCGAGGCGATTGATATCACGATCGTCGGCCCCGAGGACCCCCTCGCCGCGGGCATCGCCGACGCCTTCGAGGCCGCCGGCCTGCGCATCTTCGGCCCCACCAGGGCGGCAGCGCGGCTGGAGTCCGACAAAGCCTTTGCCAAGCAGCTCATGCGGCAGTATGCCGTGCCGACGGCGGATGCACGGCAATTCACGGACTTCGCCCTCGCGCGCCAGTACATCGCGACGCGCGACGAGCCGGTCGTCGTGAAGGCGACCGGTCTGGCCAAGGGCAAGGGGGTAATCGTCTGCGACGACCCGGCCGACGCGATCCTGGCCGCCGAGGACATGCTCGTGAAGCGCGTCTTCGGCGAGGCAGGCAGCGAGATTCTGGTCGAAGAGCGGCTGCTGGGTCGCGAGGCGTCGCTGCTGGCGATCGTGGACGGCCACACGGCCTTGCTGCTCGAGGCGGCCCAGGACTACAAGCGGCTGCGCGACGGCGACCAGGGGCCGAACACGGGCGGGATGGGATCGCTGTGTCCCTCTCCACTCGTGGACTCGGGCACCCTGCGCGTCATTCAGCAGCAGATCCTCGTGCCGACGCTGGACGCACTGGTGCGCGAGGAGATCCACTACCGCGGCGTGCTCTACCTCGGGCTGATGTTCACCACCGCCGGGCCGAAGGTGCTCGAGTTCAACTGCCGCTTTGGCGACCCCGAGACGCAGGCGATTCTGCTTCGCCTGCGAAGCGATCTGCTCGAGATCCTCGACGCGGCCACGACCGGCCGGCTGGACCAGGTCTCGGTGAGCTGGGACCCACGGCCGTCGCTGTGCGTCGTGCTCGCGTCGGCGGGCTACCCGGAGGCCGTCCAGACGGGCGCGGTCATCAGCGGTCTGCCCGCGCCGGGCGAGGACCTGGTGGTCTTCCACGCCGGCACAAAGCGAGTGGGCGACCAGGTGGTTACCAACGGCGGCCGTGTTCTGGGCGTGACGGCGCTCGGGGCAACGGTTGAGGCGGCCCGTCAGCGGGCGTACGCCGCCGTCGAGCAGATTCACTTTGACGGGCAGCAGTACAGGACGGACCTGGGTCTGCGATAGCGCGGTGTGCAGCGTCTCGCGGCGTTGGTCCCCCGCGTCCGACGAGTGGCGTCGGAGCTCCGCGTCCGACGGTACAACCCAGAGGAGCACGACGTCGATCACCCGCCATCAGCGGGTATTGCACACGTCCGCCAGCAGATCGGCGTGAATCACGGCCTGCAATTCGGCTCGATGCGAGGGCCACCCGCTGATAGCGGGCGCTCCAAAGGTTCTCGGATCGGTTCTACTCGCGCAGCCGCTGCCGGAGAATCTCGATGACCTCCGGCATCTTCCGAGCGCGGAGCTGGCGAACCTCCTCGGGCAATTCGTCGGCCCGAATGAGGAAGTCGATCGTCGTGCCGTCCGTGCCAACCGGGATGCGCAGGATCGCAACGACGCGGCTCGCGTCGCGGTCGATCGAGCCCGGCGCGACCGGTCCCGGATCACGCGGTGTGCCATCTGGCGGCGGCTCCGCGGTGCCGCGCGGCGACGTGATGAGGATGCCCGTCGCGCCAACCTCGTAGGCCAGCCCCGTGTTGCCGACGATCAGCTCGAGCACCTGCCGCACCGTCGTGTGCCGCTGGATCAGGTCGACGTTCCGCTGTCGGGCTGAAACACGCTGGAGCACGCCCGGCTCAAAATACACCGTCACGCCGATTCGGCGGCCCAGGTCGACGAGCATCTCGTCGAGCGGCACGCGGCGGTAGTTCACGTCGATCGCGCGATCCAGCCGCTGGCTCACATCCTCGGCCCGGCCGTAGACCACGATCCCCTTGCCCAGCGGCGTCCAGGTCCATCCCAGCGCCGCGGTCGCGCTTTCGAGCTGCTCGATCGCGCTGGCGCCGGGCGCCCGCGCGACCGCATCGTCGAGTCGACGCTCGGCGTTCGCCTGGTCGGGCGGCAGGCGCAGGTCGATCGCGAGTCCCTTGCCAGCCGAGGACCAGGAGCGCTCGGCGAGCAGTTGCAGCGTGGCGACCTCGTCGAGGGTCAGCCGCCGCGAGAGGCGCTCCAGCACCGGGGCCGGCTCGACCATGATCCGGTCGTCCGCCACGCGCATCGCCAGCCCGAGTCCGGCGAAGATGCGCCCCAGTCCCTCGCGAACGGACACGTTCTCCATCACGATCGCGATACGCGTCTGCTCGCCGTAGGGCATCCAGTCCGCCGCCGTCGCGTCGAGCACGAAGCGCAGGCCAGTCCGTGCCTCCAGGTCATCCAGTGCCTCGCGAATGGGCTTCTCCGGCAGCTCGATGCGGCTGCGGATGGTCTGATCGAGGGCCTGCTGCACGACCTCGCGGAGCGGCTGGGCCGCCCGCGTCGCCGCGCTCAACACACCCAGCAGCGGCAGGAGAGTCGCCAAACGTCGCCACCGACCAACGCTTGTGAGGTAGGGCATGGGCTGGGCCTCAGTCCAGGTAGTCCGTCGCGGTTGCGGCGGCCACCGAGAGGGGTGGATCAATGCTCAGGTAAACCTCCGGCTCGGCCTGGAGCGGACTCCGGGCAAGCCGGGCAATAGCCGTTCCGCCCAGCACGCTCGCCGCCGGCGCCGGACCGCCGACCCGTGCCCAGGCGACAGGCGCGGTCGACACGGGCGGCACACTGGCCGGCCGCACCGGGAGGATGGTCAACACAAGCGCCGCGGCGGCGGCCAGGCCGCTGGTGGCGATCGTCGCCGTCCAGTACCACCGCCACTGGCGACGCGGCTTGCTGGCCCGCTCGACAGCGCCGGCCACGCGCTCCCGCAGCTTGGCCCAATCAACCCGCTGCTCGACACCAGGCAGTTCACCCAGGAGCACATCCAGCCGAGCGTCGCTGTCAGCCGGGCTGTCGCGATCGATCGCCGCACGGATTCTGCCGCGCAGCGCCGTCCAGTCGACGCGTTTCAGCGCCAGCGGCTCGCGGCGAAGGAGCTGCTCGCTCGCCTGCCACTGGGCGAGCAGCGCCGCCAGGGCCGGATCGGCCCCGGTCGTGTCGCTCACGCGGCGGGCAAGCTCGGCCGACTGCGGATCGTCGAGCCAGTCGCTGACAAGTTGTTCAAACGCTTCCGGGTTCACGAGGGTGCGCTCACAGGTAGTCGGCCAGCAGCGCCTTCATGCGCTTGCGGGCCTGGAACACGTGCCACTTCACCGCTTCGACGCTGCATTCCATGATCTCGGCGCCTTCCTTCTGCGGACGCTGCTCGATGCTGAACAGCACCAGGGCCGTGCGCTGCTGCGGCGTCAGCTCGCCCAGCGCCGCCTGAATGCGCTCCTCCAGCTCCTCGGCGCCGAGCCGCGTGCCCGGCTGCGCTTCGCTGGCGGGCGACGTGGACAGTTGCTCGCTGTGCGAATCGCCCATCGCGGGCAGGATGCAGTCGTCCAGTGAGACGCGCGGCCGGCGTGAGCGGCGGAGAT
This sequence comes from uncultured Planctomycetota bacterium, assembly GCA_900696535.1. Lineage (GTDB taxonomy): Bacteria > Planctomycetota > Phycisphaerae > UBA1845 > Fen-1342 > CAADGM01. The sequence continues at coordinate 9,529 of CAADGM010000097.1, read as the reverse complement.
TCAGCGACAGATTGGTGACGATCCTGAGCAGCCACGGTCCGAACCGGTCGGCGTCTTCGAGCGTGTCCAGATTCCGATAGGCCCGCACGAAGGCCTCCTGGCACACTTCGAGCGCGTCGTGCAGGTTGCCCAGGAGGCGCCAGGCGACCGCCGTGGCGCGGCGCTGGAAGCGCTCGATCAACTCGTCGAACGCCTCCCGGCGGCCGGCGAGCGTCGCCCGCACGAGGTCGCCGTCGCTCGGCCCCGGGCCCGTCGCATCCTGCACGTTCACGTCCGTCTCTAAGCGGCTAGACACGTAACCGCTCGGGAGGTTGGGAGTTCCCGTTAGTCGCGGGGGCGCGCCCGCGCGCGTGGCGGCCGTCCGTCGCTCAGGACGCTCAGCCTATCGGACCGCGGCTCGGCTTGGGAGGGCCGGCCCGCGGCGTACCGTCCTGCCCGGACGGCGGTCCGCGGGGCACGGGGGCCGCGGATGCAGCCCCGGCGCTCATTGAAGAGCGGCCGCACCCGAAATGCACGGCGGGTCGGCTCACCCGAGAAGGGTGCGGTGTCAACGCGCATTTTCATTGCTCGCAACTCACGCGGCGCTTACTCTAACGATTGCCGGTCAGACGGGAGCGCGACTCCGGCCGACGAAGCAACGCTCGTCGCGCCGCTGCGTATCCCTTCGATCGCGCGTTGTTCCGCGTCCTGGGTGAGTGGTTGGTTTTCCGAGGAGGAAACGAGCATGTCGAATCGGATTGGGAAGCTGGTGGCGGTTGGGGTCGCGCTCGCCTTTCTGGCTGGCGTGGCGCTGGGCGAGATCTCGCGGGTCGTCTACTCGACGATCCCCGCGTCACCGACGTCGGACGTGCCCGGCATGCCGGGCGTGAAGTTCATCAACCTGGCCGGAGGGGAGACGTTCCAGGCGCCGTGGCGGAGCGAGAACGGGCGCTGGTGGGTCGTTACTGCGCGCACGACGCTGGCCACGACGGAAGACGAGGTCATTCTCAAGGGGTCCGAGCTCTCCGCAAGCGTGCTGGTTCGCGAAGGCACGCCTATCCCGTGGGGCACGAACCCCAACGCGCTCTTCGGCGCCATCGATGACCACATGGGCGTGAACAATGCCGGCCAGGTCTCGTTCAGCACGAACCTGCTCGGCGTCGGGACCGCGGTCGACGATGTCGTCGTCCTGTGGAACGGGACCACGTTCGTACCCATCGCCATCGAGGGGCAGCCCGTCCCCGGCTTCAGCGGCACCGAGGTGTACGGTGCGGCAGTCGACTCGGCCACGGTCACGAACACCGGCAAGGTCGCGTTCCGCGCCTCCGCGACGGTGGGCGCACTGCCGACCACAGAGGACGACTTCCTGTTCCTCGATGACACCATCATCGCCCAGGCCGGACTTTCGATCCCGACCGGTCAGATCGGCAGTCAGCCCTGGAACCTGTTCAACTTCGAGCAGTACTTCATGAGCGCCGATGGCACCAAGTGGCTCGCCGGCGGCACACTGACCGGCCCCACCGCCAGCGACGTCATTCTCGCTCTGAACAACAACGTCGTGCTCCAGGAGAGCGTCGATTTCGGCGGTTTGCCGGTAGCGTCGCTCAGCGGCCGCGTCCTGACGCCCGAGGGCGACTGGATGGCCCGCGGCAGCTACAGCGCCGCCAGCGGCGGGCTGGACTTCGTGACGCGTAATGGCGTGCTGCTGATCAAGACCGACGACCCGGTGCCGGGCGGCCTGCCGGGCGAGACCTTCGACGACGCGCCGTACTCAATCTGCTTCTTTGCGATCGCGACGAACGCGGTAGGCGACTACATCTACGGCGGCACGACCAGCAATGCCGACGTCAGCAAGAACGCGGTTATCGTGTTCAACGGCCAGGAAGTACTCCTGCGCGAAGGCGACCCGGTGGACGTCGACGGCAACGGCGTGGCCGACGACAACGCGTACATCAGCATCTTCAGTGACGACGACCTGTTCCTCGATCGCAACGGATACTTCTTCTTCATCGCCGAGCTGCGCGACGACGCCGGAGCGTACATCGGCGAGGCCTTCCTGCGGGTCGGTATTCCGATCTGCAAGGGCGACATGGACTGCGACGGCGATGTCGACTTCGACGACATTGATGCCTTCGTCGAGGCGCTGGGCGGCAACCCGTTCGACTGGCCCTACAACTGCTACTGGCGCGCGGCCGACTGCAACGACGACGGCAGCGTCAACTTCGACGACATTGACCCGTTCGTCGCCCTGATCGGCTCGTCCTGCAACTAGACGCGTTGCCGGACCGACGCAGCCGCGGCGAACCGCCCGGCGTCGGCCGGCCTGGTACTCGGCACTCGGCCCGGCGCGACGCGCGCCGGGCTGAGTCGCCTTCTTGGCGCCGCTGCATGATCGCGGCGCGTCCCGTTCGTGGCCCAAGTACGAGGAAGTAACCGCATCATGTCCCGCGCCGTCCGCTCGCTCGCAGCAGTCCTGCCGCTCGTCGCCCTGCTCGCCCTCCCCGCCGTTGCCCAGGAGTCGCCCGATCCGGCCTTCTCCCAGCGCTGGCCCGCGGCTCCGTCCACCGCAGCCCCGCGCACTGGGCTGCAACTGGTCGACAATGGCCTGCCGAACTACCTGATCACCGGCTACTGGCCGCCGACCAACGAGATGCTCCGTCCCTGGAACACCGATCCGAACCAGCGCCCGCCCGGCCAGCCCTGGGTGGGCGAGAACTGGGAAGGACGCGGCTTCAACATCTACGCGCTCTTCCCCGAGTTCCCCGGCGGGACGACCGTGAACCCGAAGGGTAACGGCGATTTCGAGGTGGACTACCAGGACACGTCCAACGACTGGTGGGGCTACCTCCCGCAAGTCCGCCCGCTGGTCATCACCACCTTCAGCCGCGCCAACACGAACGTCGGCTGGGAAATGGAAGGCGGCAACATCTTCTACGCGCTCAGTGCGTGGTCACCTGATTACCTGGCCCCGACACGGCCTGACGCGTCGCTGCCGGCCGACCCGCCCAACACGCAGCGCTGGTCCACGCTGCCGATGCAGGCAATCGTTGACGCCGTCGCGGCCCAGGTGCCGGGCGTCGACCCGTTCATCAGCCCCATCGACACCGGCAATTTCCTGTCGAACTACATCGGCTATCACGGGAACTGGTGGCGCGATCTTCACGCCGCGCCCGGCGACCCGATGCGCTGCATCATCGCGGGGCACATCCACGTCGGCCGGCTCACGCCCGTCGCCACGGGAACCGATGCGACCGTGGTCACGCTGCGTGAGGTGATCCGCCACGCCAACAGCCTGATGGGCCCGCGCGGCGATCTGGATTGCGACGGCGACGTGGACTTCGACGACATTGACCCGTTCGTCGCGGCACTGGGCGGGGCCGTGGCGTACTACGCCCAATTCCCCGACTGTCACTACGGCTTGGCGGACATCGACGATGACGGGCTGGTGACGTTCGACGATATCGACCCGTTCGTGTCGCTCCTGGGCGGCCAGTAGCCCGGTGAGAATCCGGAGCGCCGGCGGGAGTCGTAGCGCTGCTGAGCACCCGTAGCGCTGGACCTCCGCGTCCAGCGGTATTCCGATGGCGCGGCCACGAGCACCGGATTCGGAGGTCCGGCGCTGGTGATCGAGGCCGGCCACGCACGGCGGCCGTCCTCGCGGTGCGCGGCGGCCACCGCGCGAGAAGAAGACACTTCGCGATCTCACCCGCCGCACGGCGGAGAAAAGGAGGCAGGATCATGACCCGTCAGTTCGTCGCCATCGCCTGCGCAGCGCTCGTTCTCGCGACCGCGTCACTGGCGCCGGCCGCGTGGAATACCGATGTCAACGTCAACACCGCGATCTCGAACCAGCCCAACGAGCAGGGCCAGCCGAAGATCCGCCCCACCGCCGACGGTGGGTGCTTCATCAGTTGGCTCGGCGGCGTCGCCGATGGACACGACACGTACGTCCAGCGGCTCGACCGACTCGGAAACCTGCTCTTCACGCCGCCCGGCGTGCTCGTCGTCGACACCAGCTTCAGCTCGTCGCAGGACTACGGGTTCGAGGTTGACACGGCCACGGGCAACGCCTGGGTTGCCTTCCGCGATGACCGCTTCGGCGGCCAGGTCGTGGCGGCCAACGGCGTTTCGCCCGCCGGCACGCTGCTCTGGGGTGTCAACGGCGTGCAGCTCGCGGACTCCACCAACGGCAACGCGCCCCGCCTCGCGGTCCTGCCCGACGGCATCGTCGTCGGCTGGTCCGTCGGCTCCGTGGTCCGTCTCCAGAAGTTGGACGCGACTGGCTCGCCCATGTGGGGCGCCGGCATCGTTGAGACGCCGTCGGGGAGCTTCACATATTCGCTGGCTGACCTGCGGCCCAGCGAGGACGGCGGCGTCATCGCCCTGTGGGTCCGCGGCGGCACCTTCACTACACCGCGACACCTGTACACGCAGAAGTACGACGCCGCCGGCACGCGCCTCTGGAACAGCGGCAACCCGCGGATCATCTTCGACCTCAACTCCATCCAGTTCGGCTACTTCCCGACGTTCCGGACCGACGGCGCCGGCGGGGCCGTTTACTGCTGGTACGAGACCGGCGGCGCGCGCAACGCGTACGTTCAGCGCGTAGACGCGGCCGGCGACCTGCTCTACCCCGCCCCAGGCGTCGCGGTGAACACGACCGCGGGCCGCATCCGCCTCGAGCCGACGCACGCCTTCCGCCCGGCCACCGGCGAGACGTTCGCCTTCTGGGTGGAGACCAACAGCCTGCAATCGCAGTGGGGCGTCTACGGGCAGAAGGTCTCCGCTGCCGGCGCCCGCCAGTGGGGCGACACCGGCCTCGAGATCACGGCGCTGGACGGCAATCAGGAGTCATTCGTCCGCGCCACTCCGTTCCTCGATGGCGCGATGGCGTTCTGGTTCGAGTCGTCAGGCGACTCGCGCATCCTCGGGACGCGTGTTGATTCGGGTGGCGCGGCGGCCTGGGTGCCGGCGGTCCGTACCGTCTCCAACCGGATAACAGAGAAGTCGCGCCTCGACGTGAATCGAACGCCCAGCGGCATGGCGCTGCTTGCCTGGGGCGACGGCCCCGCCACCGGCAATCGCGACATTTACGCGACCAACGTCAACCCGCCGAACGGCTCGGTGGGCCTGCCGATCTTCATGCACGGCGACACCGACTGCGACGGCGACATTGACTTCGACGACATCGACCCGTTCGTAGCCGCCCTGGGCGGACAGGCCGTGTACGAAGTGCTGTACCCGGGCTGCTACTGGCTGAATGCCGACGCCGACGGCGACGGCGACGTGGACTTCGACGACATCGACGCGTTCGTAGCGCTCATCGGGTCGTAACGGCAACTGACGCGGCGGCCGAGCGAAGCCGCGGCCCGCTTCGCCTCGCTGCCGCTGCGCGTTAAACTCTCGGGTTTCCGGCGCTTCGAGCGCCCGGCGGCGCCCGCATCCGCGCGGCCACCGGGCGAGGGTGTGCTGGCGCGCCCGCGGCGCGGCGGAGTGTGACCCGATGAGCACGGCACCGACGACGGGCGGCAGCTACGACCCGCGACAGGTCGAGCCCGCGATCTACCAGTTCTGGGAGCAAGGCGACTACTTCGCCGCGCGGGTCAATCCGCAGCGCAAGCCGTACGTCATCGACATTCCGCTCCCCAACGTCACCGGCGCGCTGCACCTCGGCCACGCGCTGAACGACACGCTCCAGGACACGCTCATTCGCTACCACCGCATGCGCGGCTACGAGGCCATGTGGATGCCCGGCACCGACCACGCCGGCATCGCCACGCAGGCGGTCGTCGAACGCAAACTCAAGGAGGAGCAGAACCTCACCCGCCACGAGCTCGGCCGCGAGGGGCTCGTGAAGAAGATCTGGGAATGGAAGGAGGAGTACGGCGGGCGCATCCTGATGCAGCTTCGCACGATGGGCTTCTCGTGCGACTGGGCCCGCACGCGCTTCACACTCGACGAGGTCTGTGCCAAGGCGGTCTTCGAGGTCTTCTTCCAGTGGTTCAAGGCGGGGCTGATCTATCGCGGACTGCGGCTCGTGAACTGGGACGCGCACCTCCAGACGGCGGTCGCCGACGACGAGGTGATCTACGAGAAGGTCAAGGGGCACTTCTGGCACTTCCGGTACCCCATACTCGAGGGAACAGGGAACGGGGAACAGGGAACAGAAGAGAGGCACGAAGGCACGGAGGCACGCCGGCACGAAGGGGCGGGGGAGGAGAGGCACGAAGGCACGGAGGCACGCAGGCACGAAGGGGGACCGACCTCCGGTTGGTCGTTCCGCGCGATGGAGGCGGTCCCGGACGACGTCGCCCGCGCGGCCATTGCGCGCGCGACGCGAGACGGTGCCCAGCTCGGCGTGGACTACATGGCGATCGCGACCACGCGGCCAGAGACGATGCTCGGCGACGTGGCCCTGTGCGTGCATCCCGACGACTCGCGCTACCAGCATGTGATCGGCAAGCACGTCCTGCTACCGCTGATGAACCGCGCAATCCCAATCATCGCGGACGGTCAGCTCGCGCGAATGGACATGGGCACCGGGTGCGTGAAGGTGACGCCGGGGCACGACCCCAAGGACTATCAGTGCGGCCTGCGGAACAAGCTGCCGATGGTCAACATCCTCACGAACGACGGGAGGATCAATGAGAATGGGAGGGGAACAGGGAATAGGGAACAGGGAACAAAAGAGAGGCACGCAGGCACGCAGGCACGAAGGCACGAAGGGAGGGAAGAGCAAAGGGGCGAAGGAGCGGAGGGGCGAAGGGACGAAGGGGCCCGGGGGCCACGGGGCGAAGACGCCCACGCACATCGGGATGCGGCCGCGGCTGTCGTGGGCTACGACTACGTCGGCCTGACCAAGGAGAAGGCCCGCCGCCAGGTCGTCGAGGATCTCCAGGCGCTCGGCCTGGTCGACAAGATCGAGGACTACGAGACCGAGGTCGGCCACAGCGACCGCAGCAAGACGCCCATCGAGCCCCTGCTCAGCGAGCAGTGGTTCGTGAAAATGGCCGACCTGGCCGAGATGGCGATGGAGGCCGTCCGCGACGGCCGTGTGACCTTCTACCCCGAGCGCTACGCCAAAACCTTCCTCGACTGGCTCGGCGAAAAACGCGACTGGTGCATCAGCCGGCAGCTCTGGTGGGGCCACCGCATCCCCGTCTGGCGGCGACGTTTCAGGCTCACACAGGCAAACTGGTCCGACGAGTTGCTGTCGCACGGCATTGACAGCCTGATCGCCGGACGGTGGGCGCCCCCCGAGGACCTGCTCCTGCGCGTCACGCGAACGCGCGACGGCGCGCTCGTGGCGGACCCGGCCACCCGATTCAACCCGGTGACGCGCGAGGACGAGGGCGAGTACGACTTCGCCGTCTGCCTTCGCACGCCCGGCGACAAGACGCTGATACGGCTTCTGGAGGAAGCCGGCTTCGAGCAGGACCCCGACGTGCTCGACACGTGGTTCAGCTCGGCCCTCTGGCCGTTCAGCACGCTCGGCTGGCCGGACGACTACGGGAAGGCACGAAGGGACGAAGGTACGAAGGCAGGAAGTGCCAGCTCATCTCCTCCCTCCGCGCCTTCGTGCCTTCGTGCCTCCGTGCCTTCTGATCTGGACTACTTCTACCCCACCAGCGTCCTGGTCACCAGCCGCGACATCATCACGCTCTGGGTCGCCCGCATGGTCATCACCGGGCTCTACTTCCAGAAGCGCGTCCCCTTCCAGCACGTCCACGTCCACCCCGTCATCCAGGATGGACTGGGACGCCGCATGAGCAAGTCCGCCGGCAATGGCGTTGACCCGCTCGACATCATCGAGCTCTACGGTACCGATGCCCTGCGCTACACGATGGTCTCACTCGACACCGAGACCCAGGACGCCCGCCTGCCCGTCAAGCCGGTCACTCTGCCCGACGGTCGCAAGGCGAACACCAGCGAGCGCTTCGAACTCGGCCGTAACTTCTGCAACAAGATCTGGCAGGCGGCGACGGGCTTCGTGCTGCCCAATATCGCCCAGAGCAGGCACGAAGGCACGGAGGCACGAAGGCACGAAGGGCCCGATCTGAGCCGCGAAGCTCCGCTCAGCGACCGTGGCGCCGATCTTCAACCGGTGCACGCGGGGGCAAAGCAGCCTGCGGCTCACGCATCCGGGCTCGAAAGCGCTGCACCGCGCCCGCCTCTCACCCCCCTCTCGATCGCCAACCTCCCCATCGAGGACCGCTGGATTCTCTCGCGGCTGGCCACGGCGGTCGCTGATATCGACGCCGCGTTCGCCCGTTACGAACTCGCGGGCGTCGCGAGCACGCTCTACTCCTTCTTCTGGAACGACTTCTGCGATTGGTACGTGGAGCTGGTCAAGCCGCGGCTCTATGCGGCCAAGCCCGGAGGAGCGGAGGAGCGAAGGAACGAAGAAGCGCAGGACCAAAGGGGCGAAGGGGCGAAGGGGCGAAGGAGCGACGAGGCGGAGGGACCAAGGGGCGAAGGCGACGCGCCACGCGCCGATGGATCCCTCAGCTCCTCGGCTCCGGGCCCGCTCACCTCCCCACCCCCTCACGCGCTCACCTCCACACCTCCTCACCTCCCCACCTCCGGACTCCTGTCACCCCCGACGGACGCCGCCGACTCCGCCCGGCGCATGCTCGCCTTCGTGCTCGACCAGTCCCTGCGCCTGATGCACCCCGTCATGCCATTCATCAGCGAGGCGCTTTGGGCGAAGCTGAACGCGGCTGTGCCACAGCGCGGCGTCGACGTCGTCTTCGACGCCGAGCCGGCCCTGATCCGCGCCGCCTGGCCCGACGCGGCGCGGCTCCCGCGTGACGCGCAGGTCGAGCGCGAGATGGCCGCCCTCCAGGACGTCATCCGCGCGCTGCGCGACGCGCTGGCCCGGATCAATGCGGCCCGCTCCGCCGCCAAGCAGCCGGCCATCGGCAAGCTCCCCCGGGCCCTGCTCCGTGCGGACACGGCCGTCGCCGGCGGCCTCGCCCGCCAGCGCGCCGTCCTTCAGCGACTGGGGCGCTGCGAGCATGTCGAGGTCGGCACCGACGTTCCCAAGCCGGCCGAGTGCTCCACGACGGTCCTCGCCGGCGTCGAGGTGTACGTGCCGCTGCACGGTTTGATGGACCTCGCGGCCGAGCGCCGCCGGCTCGAGAAGGAGCGCGACGACCTGCGCGGGCACATCGAGCGGCTCGCCGCCAAGCTCGCCAACGATGGCTTCGTCGCCAAGGCCCCGGCGGCGGTCGTCGAGCAGGAGCGCGGCCGGCTGGCCGAACTGCAACAGCGACTGGAAGCCTTGGAGCGGAGCATCGGCGATCTCGCGTAGCTGGGCTGCCACTGGCGCCGGTGCGACCGAGAGACGCAACCGTCCGGCGTGCGACGCGGCCGTGTAATCTACGGCGGCCTTGGCGTCGCCTATGCAGCCCTGGCGGCCCTTGCAGACCGGGCCTGATCCGCTAAACTATCTGGTTCCGAGCGAGTTGCGCTCGGGGTGTAGCTCAGCCTGGCTAGAGCGCTTGGTTCGGGACCAAGAGGTCGCAGGTTCAAATCCTGTCACCCCGAT
>CAADGM010000096.1 GCA_900696535.1 uncultured Planctomycetota bacterium | reverse complement strand
TCGACTTCCACGCCGAGCGCCTTGGCAATCTGCGGGATCCGGTTGCGCTGGAGGTCGTCGAAGTGCTCCTGGAGGATGCGCCGCTCGAGCTCGTTCTCGCCCGGAAGCGCGTCGAGTTGGAGCAGGAGGCACTCCTGGAGATTGCGCGCGGCCACGCCGGGCGGGTCGAGCAACTGCACCTCGCGCAGGGCGAAGAGCAGCTCGTCCATGCTGGCCGGGGGATCGAGGTCCTGTGCGATCGTCTGGAGTGCGGTGGTGAGGCGGCCGTTGTCGTCGAGTTCCGCGATGATGCGCGTGCCGATGTCGCGAATCCGCGGGCTGACGTCGACGAGCGACCACTGCTCGTCGAGGTGTTCCTGGAGGCTGGGCGGTCGGGCGACCGCGTTGTTCATCGCCTCCTGCTTGCTGTCGGCGGCTTCGTCCGCTCGCGAGCGGGAGTAGCTGCCCCGATACTCGTCGTCGATCCAGTCGTACTCGCGGACCAGCGAGTCGAGCCGCTCAAACTCGGCCCCGCTGCCGTCCCCGACCACCAGGGCCCGCTCATCGTCGCCGCCCGAGGACTCCTCGGCGGCGGACTCGCTCACTTCTGGAACGTCCTCGTCTCCCGGGAGCACTTCCAGGGCGGGATTCCCGTCGACTTCCTGCGCGATCCGCGACTCCAGCGCCAGCGCGTTCAGTTGCAGGATGTCCATCGCCTGGATGAGCTGCGGCGTGAGGCGCTGCTCCTGGCGAAGCAACTGGCGCGGAATCTGCGAGAGGATCTGCGACATAGGTCACGGTCGCGCGGCGCAGGGGCCCGATCGGCCGGCTACCGCGGGCTGGCCGCGGTGCCAGGGGGGAAGCGTGAGGCGGCCCAGGCACGGCGTCGCGCGGAGCACTCGGCCTCCCTCACACGCTAGCATACGAGGCGCACTGGCGAAGGTCAAAATAAACTCGCGCCTCGCGTGCGGCGTGTCGGCCGCGTTTGTGTTAGCGTATGAAGAGCTTACCACGCTGGCGCTTATCGGCAGTTTGGCGCCTGCCTGCCTGGCGCGCGCACGCCGACGAGCCTCGGCCCCGGGCTCTGCAATGGCCCGCGACGCCGTAGCGCGTGAATGACTACAGGAGGCTGAGCATGTCTTATGAGACGATCCAGGTGCCCGGCGCCGGCACCATCACGCGCGACCGTACTGGCCTGCGCGTGCCCGCCGAGCCCGTGATTCCCTTTATTCGCGGCGATGGCACCGGCCCGGACATCTGGCGCGCGGCGCAGCGCGTATTCGACGCGGCCATCGAGAAAGCTTACGGCTCCGAGCGCCGCATCACGTGGCACGAGGTCTACGCGGGCGAGTCGGCGTTCAACCGCACCGGCAACTGGCTGCCCGACGAGACGGTCGAAGCCTTCAAGACGCACCTGGTGGGCATCAAGGGCCCCCTGACCACGCCGGTCGGCGGCGGCATCCGCTCCCTGAACGTCGCGTTGCGGCAGCTTCTGGACCTGTACGTGTGCCTGCGGCCGGTGCGCTGGTACCGAGGCGTCCCGTCTCCGGTAAAGAAGCCGGAAGACGTCGACATGGTGATCTTCCGCGAGAACACCGAGGACATCTACGCGGGGATCGAGTTCCAGCACGGCACGCCGGAGTGCGAGAAGTTCAAGGCGCTGCTGAAGGAACACTTCCCGGCGATGTACAAGAAGATCCGCTTTCCGGACACGGTCGGAATCGGGCTCAAGCCGATCTCGCGGGAAGGGACCGAGCGGCTGGTGCGGGCGGCGATCGAGTATGCCCTGCGCGAGCAGCGCCGCAGCGTGACGCTCGTGCACAAGGGCAACATCATGAAGTTCACCAGCGGCGCGTTCCGCGACTGGGGCTACCAGTTCGCCACGCGCGCGTTCCGCGATCGCGTCGTCACCGAGCGCGAGAGCTGGATCCTGGGCAACAAGGAGAGTCACCCACAACTCACCAGCGAGGAGAACGCCCGGCGGATCGAGCCCGGCTTCGAGATGATGACGCCCGAACAGCGGCGCCAGGTGGTAGCCGAGGTCGAGACGGCCCTGGGCCTGTGGGACACGCACGGCGGCGGCAAGTGGAAGCAGAAGCTCCTGATTCGCGACGCGATCGCCGACATCTCGCTCCAGCAGGTGCTCACCCGCCCGCGTGATTTCGACGTCATCGCCACGCCGAACCTCAACGGCGACTACCTCAGCGACGCGCTGGCGGCGCAGGTGGGCGGCATCGGCATCGCCCCCGGGGCCAACATCAACTACGACACCGGACACGCCATCTTCGAGGCGACCCACGGCACGGCCCCGAAGTACGCGAATCTCGACCAGGTCAATCCGGGCTCCCTCATTCTCTCGGGGGAGATGATGTTGCGCTACCTGGGCTGGGCGGAGGCGGCCGACGCGATCATCCGCGGTATGGACGGGGCGATCTCGGCGCGGATGGTCACCTACGACTTCCACCGCCTGCTGGTTGCCGAGGGCGTCAACGCGCACAAGGTCAAGTGCAGCGAATTCGCCGAGGCGGTGGTCGTGCACATGTAGCGGCGGATGCGCAGGCGACCTGCCCGCGTGACTTGGTAGGAGAGGGCGCGCCCGCGGGCGACCCGGTCCGGTCACGTCTCGCGCGAGCCTGGGCTTGGGGGGACGAGGAGCGAAGGCTCGGCGCGGCTCGGGCCGCCCGTCGGGCGCGCGGTGTACGGATTTCCGCGGCGTGGGTCGCTGGCCGCGGGTGTACCTGCCAGATGAATGATGCCTCGGCGAATCGATCGCTGCGGTCGTCCAGCGCCGGCCGCGAGTCCGTGGCCGGCCGTCCGCAGGGCGCGCCGCGCGGCCTGAATTGGACGTGGCCGCGGGCGAAGGCGTGTGACACGCCGTCTCGCGGGCCTCGATGCCGGCCCGCGTTCCGGTCGGCGGTGCGCCGATCGGCTGGTCAACCTGCCGTTTGCGGCACGAGTGACCAGAGGACGATGAGGGTTGTCGCGGCGGCGCTCAGCGTCCACAGCACACCGGCCACGCACCGGCCGAGCGCCAACTCGGCGGGTGAGAATTGGCCGCGGTGCAGTGTGCCAGTCATGGCCGTCTACCCTTCAACGCCCAGGTGAATGTACTGGTAACACTCCCGAAGGATGCGCCAGGCATCCCACCAGAGGTTGACCCAGTAGGGGAAATGGAGCAACACGTCAGCACCTGGTCTTTCTGCTCCGACTCCCTTCCGTTGACATGGGTTTCCGAGTTGGCATCGATTACTCCGGAGGACCACCATCAGGGTCCTCGCTAGCCTTATCGGCTAAGTGGGCATGTACTGCAGCCGGACGGGATTTCGACATCAATTTCTGGCCCAAAGCGCGCAACACTTGCGCGGGCAACTGTCAATGCGGCGTGCCGAGGCGTCTTCGGCCGGCCGGAGTCGCGCGCCGGCCCGGGGGGGCGAATATCGCCGGGGGAAACCCGAATTCCCTGGTGCTTCGGCGCCGAGCGCACACCGCGAAGCGCCATCCGCTTCCGCCGGTCGATTTCTGCATCCGTTGACGGCGCAAGCGGTTACAATCGTCCCGTGGTCCGGTCGCCTGGCGCGGCCTGAAGGTCCAGACAGCCATGTTTGCCCGCTGGCACAACGTGCGACTCCGCAGCGCCGAGAAGGCCCTGTTCCACGGGCGTGTTGATGACGCGCTCGCGGCGATCCTCGCGTTGCTCGATCCGCGGGCGGCGCGAATGGAAGGAGGCGGTGCGCATTTGGCGCCGCCAGCGGGCCTGAAGGAGTTGCTCGCGCCGCTGGTGGGCGACGTGCGGGCCCAGCGCCTGCTGGACGAGCTGGCCAGCGCGCTGTTGGCGCGGGCGCGCGTGCAGCGCCAGGGGGGTCGCTACCGTGAAGCCCTCGGCGATATCGAGTGGGTCGCGGCACTGGGACGGGCGACCGAGGAGTTGAGCGCCCTTCGACGACAGGTCGAGTCCGAACTTGAAGCGCGCGCCGCCGAGGACGCCGCCAGGCAGCGTGAGGCGGGCGAGCGGCAGGCGGAGGCGGCTCGCGTTGCGGACGTGCTGCGGGCCGGGCGGCTCGACTCGGTGCGCGCCCGCGTCGACCAGGTCGACGATCCGCAGCAGCGCGCCAGGCTCGCCGAGGAACTCGCGGTGCGCGAGCGGCGGGCGGCCCAGCTTCTCGGGCGGGCCGACGAGGCCCTGCGCGCGGGCGACGTGCTGCTCGCCGTGCGGCTCTGGCAGGACGCCTGCGAGCGGCACGGAGAAACCCAGGATTCGCTGCGCCTGGCGGCCCGCCTGGCGGATGCTTGCCGCAGAGAGGTGGCCGCCTGGCACCGGGCTGGCCAGATCGGGGCGCTGCTCGCGGCCCGCCCGGGCGTCGAGCGGCTGGCCGCGATCGACGCGACGCTGGCCGACTCGCAACGGCTGATCGACCTGGCCGGACGCGCTGTGGCGCAGCTCTCGGCCGGTGACCACGCCGCCCTGCGAACGACCTTGCTCCGATTGAAGGCGGGGGGGGAGGCGAGCTGGATCGAGGCCGCACTCGACGCGCTCGGGCGCCTCGCAGCCGCGCAGGACGAACTGCTCGCCTCGCCGCTCGGCTGGCGCGCCGGCGACCCCGGAGTGGTTCGGCGGACGGCGAGCGTGCCGGGTGAACCCGCGTGGTCGGCAACGCCGACCGTCACCGAACTTGTCGCCGCGAAGCGAGCGGGCGTCGAGGCGGATAGCGATCCGCAGGCGCTGCGCGTCACGGAGCCGCTGCTGCTGCTGGTCGACGGCGGCGGAAGCAGCCTGCTGCTGGCTCGCGAGCAGGTGCGCCTGGGCCGGGCCGGCGCGAGCCGGGCGGCGGCAGACGTGCCCCTGCCGGGCGAGTGCGACGCGCACCACGCCGACATCATTCGCCGTGACGAGGATTACTTTCTGGTGGCCTACGGCGTGTGCCGCGTGAACGGACGGGCCGCGACGCACGTACTGCTGCGCGACGGCGACCGCGTGGAGCTGGCGGACGGGCCGCGGCTGACGTTCCAGCGGCCCAGTGGCAAGAGCCGCAGCGCCGTGCTGCGCCTCTCGCACCGGAGCCGGCTGGCCGACGACGTGAGCGACGTTGTCCTGCTCGCGGACACGTGCGTGATCGGCGCCGGGCCGCATGCGCACGTCCGTCTGCGCGAGCCGCTCGGGCCGGTCGTGCTCTTTGAAGCTCGCGGGGTGCTGCACGCCCGCCAGATGGGCGGCGAGGGGCACCTGCTCGCGGCTCCCTTGACTGTGCGAAATGGTCAGACAGTGGAGCTGGGTGGGTTACGATTCACGCTCAAGCCGTACGCGCCGGGTCGCGCGCCGAACTAGTGCGGGATTGACGGGTGTCGCCGGCCGACCGTCGGCCACCCGGGAGGAAGATCGGTGCCCTACACCTTCAAGCATGGTGATCGACCGCTGGAAGGCGTCACGGTCCAGCGGGCGGTGGGCCGCGGCGGGTTCGGCGAGGTGTACTACGCACTGACTGACTCGGGCAAGCAGGTGGCGCTGAAGTACCTCCGCGACAACCCGGAGATTGAGCTGCGCGGCATTGCGCACGTGATGAACCTCAAGAGCCCGCACCTCATCACGATCTACGATGTTCGCAAGAGCCCGACCGGCGATCCGTTCGTGATCATGGAGTACGTGGGTGGACCGTCGCTGCGCGACATGCTGACGGCCGAGCCGCGGGGCATGAGCCCGCAGAAGGTGTCGTTCCTGCTGGCGGGCATGTGCAAGGGACTGGCCTACCTGCACGAGCGGGGCATCGTGCACCGCGACCTCAAGCCGGCGAACATCTTCTATGACGACGGGTACGTGAAGATCGGGGACTACGGGCTGTCCAAGCACATGTCCGTCAGCCAGCACAGCGGCCAGACGGTCAGCGTGGGCACCGTTCACTACATGGCCCCCGAGATCGGCTCGGGCAGCTATACCAAGGCGATCGACATCTACGCGCTGGGCGTGATTCTCTACGAGATGCTCACCGGGCGGCTGCCGTTCGCCGGCTCGAGCATGGCCGAAATCCTCATGCGGCACCTGCGCGACCAGCCCAACCTGGTCGGCATCCCCGAGCCATTCGCGCGCGTCATCGCCAAGGCGCTGGCCAAGGACCCGAAAGAGCGCTATCAGGACGCCGAGGAGATGCTTGCCGCGGTGTCGGAGTACGAGGGCTTCGGACGTGACGTGGCCTCGTTCGACGTGAGCGGGCTGACGCGCGTGCCGCGGACGCAGGACGCCGAGGACATTGACCGGACGGTCACGTCACCCTCGCCGGCGCCGCCGCGGCCTGTGCCGCCGCCGCCCCTGGATGCGCGGGCGGCGGAAGCGGAGTTCCTGCCGCTGCCTGAGCGGCTGCGCAAGAAGATGGACCGCATCCAGCGCAAGCTGGATCGCCGACTCGACAAGCTCGAAGGCCGGAGTGGCGGGTGGCGACGCGGGGACGCGGCGCGCGGGCGCGGGGCCGGGGCGCCTGCGGTGGGCGGGGCAGCATCGAACCTGCGCGGCAGCCGCTGGGCTCACGTGCTCGCGATCGTACTGGTGACCTTCGTCTGTGGCGTGGTGGCCGAAGTGGTCGCGCAGCGCAAGTTGGGCGGAGGCCAGGAGGGAGCTGTCGGCGTGCTCGTGGGCCTGGCGACGCTGGGGGCGCTCGCCGGCGTGCTGCTCGCGCACTTCCAGATCCTCACGCGGCTCATCGTGCGCAGCCCTGTTGTCGACCGCGTGATCTACGCCAGCCTTGCGGGTGTCGGAATGCTGCCGGCGACCGCGCTCGCGTTTGACGCCAACGAGCGCATGCTCCCGCCGCTCATCGTCGGGCCGCTGGTCAGCCTGCTGATCTGCGACTGGGGAAAGCGAATCGAGAAGGGGCGATCCGGTGATCGCGAGGGCTGGTTCTGGGACATGTTCTGGCCGGCGATGATCGGGCTGGTCAGCGCCCAGTTCATGGACATCCAGCCGCTGACGTTCGTGTCCGCGGGGCTGTGTGCCCTGCTCTCGGCGCTGACGCACTTCGCGGCCGCCATCTGGCCGGTGCCGTCCCGGCGTGAGCCTGAAGTGACTGGGGGCAAGCAGCACAGGGGCGCGCCAGCAGGCTTCGTGCCGCCGACCCCACCGGGCGCGGCCGAACGTGCGATGGGCGCGGCAGGACCTCCGCCGCGCGGCCGCGACGCGGACGCCAGGCGCGCGCCCGCCGACTCGGTTCCGTGGCCGGTCGCCGCGGACCCTTCGGTAGCCGTGGGCGAAGCACCTGTTGTGGACGGGTATCTCGCGCATCCCGAGCGCCGCGCGGTGCTCGCTCGGATCCTCTTTGGCATCCTGACGGGCCTGGCGGGGCTGACCGCGTTCGGGTGTTTCCTGGGGCTGGCGATCGGCGACGTTCATGGGCGCGACGAGATCGGGGCGCTGGCCGCCTGCGGGCTCGTGGCGCTGTGCTGGATTCCGCTGTTGATCTGGAAGACGGCGCAGCGGTACAAGCGGCCGGCCTGGTTTGGGACGGTCCGTCCGCTGCTGCTGACGCTTGTGCCCACCGCGCTGATCGTGCTCGGGACCATTGCGTATGTCGAGCGAGTTGACGGCGACGAGCTCGTAGCGCTCGTCGTGATCGGCGCCGCGGTCATGGTGAGCGGGCTCGTGCCGCTGCTTGTGCCAGGGTCCCGCTGGCGCGCCCAGGACGTGCGAGCGGTGCCACCGGCTGGGGCCGCAACACAGCCAGATTGGACCGAGCCCCGCGGCCCGGCGGTCGTGATTGATGCGCGTCCGCGGCACGGCCTGGCAACCCTCGGGCTCCTGCTTTTGTTGGCCGGGCTGGCGTTCGGCGGGGCGACTGCATGGCAGGAGATGCGCGAGCGGGTTCGCGTCGCAGCCGCGCAGCGATCCGAGGCCCTGGTTCGCGTGCGAGCGAGCGGGCTCGAGGCGATGGTCGCGAAGAACGTCGAAGACATCGCCGGCCGCGTCGCCGCCCGCGTGGAGTCCGCGCTCGCGGAGCAGGCTGGTGAGCCAATCGCCGCCGCGCAGCCGCCGCGGGTGGTCGATCCGGTCGCCGCGCCGGCTCCGCTCAAGGAGTACGGTCCAACGCGGGTGACAGTGTCGAGCCGTTCCAACGGGCTGCTGGTGCTCACGCCGTTGTTGGTGGGCGCGGGGCTGCTGGTCTGGTCGCGACGGGGGCAGGGGTGGGGGCCGCTCGTTCGCGCCGCCGCGGGATCGCTCGCGCTCCTGGTCGCGGTAGGCCAGTTCACGTCGGTCGGACTGCCGCGACTGATCGGACCGGGCAGTAGCGGAGATGGCTCGGCCTGGGCGGCGCTGGCGCCGGGCGGGCTGGCGTGCCTGGCGGGGCTGGTGCTCGTTCTGTGGCCGTCCTACGGACGGAGCCGGGGAACGGTGGTGGTCTGAGTCATCCCGGCGCTGGCCGGGGGCAGTCGGGGGCTTGAAGTCGCCGCTTCGATCGCGCCCTCGCCAGGGGGTGCTCGGTTGACCCGTCGGCGGAGCGCCGTTAGCATCGCGGTGCAGGTTGCGAGGCTTCATGCGGCGGAGCGGGTTCCGCGGCGGGGTGTCGAGAAGGAACCCGGTCCGTATTCTCGAATGTGCCGCGCCTGAGCTCGGTCACTGGGACGCGTGCAGGTCCCTGGACTCGCCCCAGCAGCGAGGAGCGCCCTTGTCGAAGGAAGACGCGATAGTCCTGGAAGCCGTCGTCGTCAAGGCGTTGCCGAACGCAATGTTCCTTGTCGAGGCGGAAGTGGGCGGCAGCGGGAAGCACGAAGTTCTCGCGCACGTATCGGGCAAGATGCGCAAGCACTTCATCCGCATCCTCCCCGGCGATCGCGTGACCGTCGAAGTGTCGCCGTACGACCTGAAGCGCGGTCGAATCACGTACCGCCAGCGCTGAGTTCGAGGGGCGGGGGGCTTGGGGCACCTGAAGCGCGTCATTCCTCCTCGCCAAGCCGCGTCGGTGTTGAGTCGCGCCGTGTCGCGACTCCGAAAAAGTTGTCGTGGCTCAAAGCACGCGGATGGCATGCAACGGACGTCGCGGCACGACGCGACTTCGACGACCCTTTCAGGGTCGTGCTGATGCCCGCCGCCTTGACCGGGGGCGGCGTCCGCCTGCGGCGGACTGGCCCCCGGCTGCGATCGTGCAGCCCTTCGGGCTGCTCGTCGCGCCTCGGCTGTGGAACTGAAGCGTGTCGTCAGGCCGCGTCTGGCAAGCTGAGGCGTGCCGGTGGGGCGCGACTGCTACGCTGAGGCGGCTCGGCGCACTGTTGCTCACATCGAGTACGCGCCAGGAGCTGATTGCGACGACCCCGCCGCCGGATCGCTCAGCGGTCGCACGCACACCCCCCGGTCGGCTACTCCTACCATTGACGCCGCGCGGCCCCAGCACTAGTCTGCGCTCGAGGTCGTGAAAGTGGTCGACGGCGGCGGAGAGACCGCCGTTTGCCCCGCCGCGCGGCAGTGTGAACGAGCGCGGGCGGCCCGCTAGAACCCAGCCGAGGTAGCCAACCAGGCCTATGAAGGTGCGAGCCACGCCCCGCTACCTGGTCGTCGTGTTGGCCGTGCTTCCCTTGGGGTGCGGCGACGGCCAGGAAAGTCAACGAGGTTATGGTCTGAAATTCGCCGGGGCGTCGGCCGTAGTGGACCCCGGCGTGCTCCTCGACCTCACGACGTACCAACCGCAGAAGCCGCCTCAGGCCACGGTACCCGGGGCCGCTGCGCGAGACACGGAGGCGGGGGCCGACCGGGCGGTGCGCGATCTGGCGGAGTTCCTGGTCGGGGCGATCCGCGACGGCGACGTGGCGTACGCGCTGCGCGCCTTCGAGCCAACTCACGTTGCAGCGCTGGCCCCCGAGCAACTCGACCTCGTATTCGCCAACCTCGAGTCGATCGCCAAGATCGCCGCCCGGCTCGGCACGACCGAGGCAACGAACCTTCTCGGTGGCCTTTACGGCCCGGGCGCCGAGCCGCTCAAGGTCGACGTAGTCGATGCGAAGAACGCGGGTGTCACGCCGAACGTGGCCCGCGTCCTCTTCGGGCCTGCGTTGGCGGGGCCGGCGCTCAAGGCGAAGCTGGGCGACGACGGCTGGAAGCTCCAGCTCGAGCGGCCCCTGGCTGAGTCCGATGTCACCGAGATACTCGCCTTTCACGAGAAGCTGCGGGATGCATTGCTGAAGATCGCGGGCTATGTTCGGGCTACGGATTCTCCCGACCCGGCCCTGCTGAAGGCCGCCGCCGCCGCCGCACTGGCCGGCCAAGCGGTTGACCTGCCGGTTACCGAAGAAGGTGGTTCCGAGCAGCCCGCAGCCGAGGAAGCTGCTGAAGCGGGAGAGAGTCCAGGCGAGAAGCCTGAAGATCGAGAGCCGTAGTCCGGACGCGTCCGCGCGCAGGGAGGCGCCGCGGATTGAGTGAAACCGTTCGGCGACGGTCTGAGGAAGGGCCGAATATGCGCTTGTCGCAGACTCAGGTTGATAGCCTTCGGGCGGCCATCGTGGGCATGGACTTCGGGCGTCAGGTGGTGGCAGCCGTCGAGAATCTGCACCGGTCGACGCTCGCGGACTTCCCGGAGGCGGACCTGTCGCGCGCCGCCGCGTCCGCCGAGCAGATCGTGATCGCCGAGATCGTCCTCCACTACCGCGGCCAGATCGAAGGGCTGTACCTCGCTTTGCGCCGCGAGGAGCGCGGGCAGGGTGGCCGGCCGGCAGCCGTGCAAACACTGGCCACACGCCTGCACGTGTATTTCACGGCCCCGCTCGGCGTCGTCCTTCGCAAGGTGCTCTTCGCGGACGACGCCGTCTTCGTCCTGCCGCAGGCGCATGAGTGGACCGCGCCGGCGGAGGACGTGCAGCTCGCGCTCGCGGCCGCTGCCTCATGAGCACGACCACGCCAACGCCGCGCCGTACCGTCGCCGAGCTTCAGCCCGGCCAGCGGATCGACGATGCGATTTTCCGAGTAGCCCAGAAGGACCTCCGGCCGACAACCAACGGCGGGCTCTACATCCACGCCGTGCTCGCCGACAGCAGCGGCCAGATGCTCGGCCGCGTTTGGAACGCCACGCAGGAGCTGTTCGACTCGATTCCAGAGGGGGGCGTTGTCCACGTGCGCGGCCGCGTGGAGAGCTACAAGGGCAACCGGCAGTTCATCATCGAGGGCGTCCGGCAGGTCGAGCCCGGCTCGGTCGACCCGGCTGAGTTCCTCCCGCGGGGGCGGGTGAATCCGGCCGAGGTCTGGTCCCAGATCAAGGACATTCTTCGAACAATTCAGAGCCGCCCGCTGCTCGCGCTGGTCGGCAAGTTCGTCAGCGATGCGGAGTTCGCGCGAGACTTTCAGCGCGCTCCGGCCGCGGTGCAGATGCATCACGCCTACCTTGGCGGATTGGTCGAGCACACGCGAAACCTCATGCGCCTGGCGGATGCGATCTGCCCGCTCTACCCGCAGGTCAGCCGCGACCTTGTTCTGACGGCGATCTTCCTGCACGACGCCGGGAAGGTCCGCGAGCTCAGCTACGAGACGAACGTGGCGTACACGAACGAGGGGCAGCTCATCGGGCACATCGTGCAGTGCGTGCTGTGGATCCACGAGAAGTGCCGCGAGGTGGAGCGCGAAACCGGCCAGCCGTTCCCCGCCGACGTGGAGATGATCCTCAAGCACCTCATCCTGGCGCACCACGGCAAGTACGAGTTCGGCAGTCCGCGCCTGCCCGCCGTGCCCGAGGCGTTCATGGTGCACTACCTGGACAACCTGGACGCCAAGCTCCAGATGTGCTTCGAGGCGATCGAGACCGACCCGGACGCCTCCAGCGACTGGACCGGCTTCGTCAAAGCCCTCGAGACGCGCATCTTCAAGCCGGACGTCCTGGGCGTCCGCGGCGAGAGTCGGCCGACGAAGTGACGCCCCCGGCTTGGGCCGGCCGCCGTGCCGGTCAGTTCTGTGCGGGGTGGATCAATCATCCCCAGAGTCCTCGTGGTCCGAACCGCGAATGGAAGCGCTGTCCGCTGAAGGGAGTGCTGTTTCTCTGCGGGCGGGGTTCGGCTTCGCGGGCCGTCGCCAGCCTTGGGCCTTGAACGGGGCGAACCTGTCGGATTTCGTCACGCGCCGCGTCTCGTTTGCAAAGTGATATTTATAAGATATCATATTGATGTGGCCCGCGACCCTGGGTCCCGGGGATTCCGGCGCAGGCCTGCGGAGCG
This sequence comes from uncultured Planctomycetota bacterium, assembly GCA_900696535.1. Classification (GTDB taxonomy): domain Bacteria; phylum Planctomycetota; class Phycisphaerae; order UBA1845; family Fen-1342; genus CAADGM01. The sequence goes on along the minus strand of CAADGM010000096.1, from coordinate 26,656 downwards.
AGGAGAACGCCATGACTCACGAGTCAGTGCGAACGGTTCTGAGCGGCTGGCTGATGCTGCCCGCGCTGCTGGCTGCCTCGATCGCGGACGGGTACGCGCTCTTCCGGACGATCGCGTGGGTGAAGCATACGCCCGCGGGCGAGGTTGGCGGTCTGGTTGTAGCCGCGCTCATTGCGCTGGGACTGCTCGGGCTGGCGCTGATCGTCCTGTGGTGCGGCTTCTTTACGCTCCAGCCCAACGAGTCCGCCGTGCTGCTCCTGTTCGGCGCCTACAAGGGCACGGTCCGCGTCCCCGGCTTCCACTGGGCCAACCCCTTCTACCACAAGATCAAGGTCTCGCTGCGCACTCGCAACTTCAACACCGACAAGCTGAAGGTCAACGACCAGCGCGGCAACCCGACCGAGATCGCCGCGGTGGTCGTCTGGCGCGTGCAGGACACGGCCCACGCCTGCTTCGAGGTCGACGACTACAAGGACTACGTGCAGATTCAGAGCGAGTCGGCCCTGCGGCACCTGGCCAGCCGTTACCCGTACGACACGGTCGGCGAGAACGAGATCTCGCTTCGCGGCAGCATGGACGAGGTTTCGGCGACGCTTCGCGAGGAGCTCCAGGCGCGACTGGATCGCGCCGGCGTCGTGGTCGAGGAAGCCCGCCTGAGCCACCGGGCCTACGCGCCCGAGATCGCCGGCGTGATGCTGCGACGCCAGCAGGCCGAGGCCCTCATCGCGGCACGCAAGCGGCTGGTGGAGGGCGCGGTCGGCATGGTGCAGATGGCGCTCGAGCAGCTCGCCGCGCACAAGACCGTCGAGCTCGACGAGGAACGCAAGGCCACGATGGTGAGCAACCTGCTGGTCGTGCTGTGTGGCGAGCAGGCCGCCCAGCCCGTTGTGAACACCGGAACGCTCTACGCCTGATCGTGCCGCAGAAGTCGCGCGAGGCCGCCGTGGGGTGAACCTCGGCGGCCCGCCGCGGCGGCGGCTACGCGCAGGGCGAGTGCGGCTCAATGGCGGCCCTTGCCATGACTGACAAGCGGAAAGCCATCCTGCTACGCATCCCCACCGAGCTGTGGGAGCACCTCAACCATTGGGCCGCCCAGGATCTGCGCAGCCTCAACGCCCAGATCGAGTACATTCTGCGCGAGGCTGTGCGCCGGCGGCGCGGCGGCCGGGGTGATGCGCGTGGCGACGCGGGTACTCCGCCGCCGAGGTCGGACTGACGAACGGTCTGACTCCGGGCGGAGGGGGCGTGGGGTGGGCGCGAGGCACCGGCACGTCGGCGTCGCCTCCTGCCGGCGCGCCAAATCCGGGTGGGGCTGCTTTGACGCGGCGGGAGCGGTCGAGGATACTCCTCTATCAAGCGGCTGCTACGGGCGCGGCCGCGCGCGGCACGACGCGGTCAGGTGCCGCAGGACCGGGACGTTTCGTGGCCGCCGCTGCCATCGGCGGTCGGTGCCCGGGCCGATTAAGCTACTTCCCCCGGATGCTGTGGACTGAGGATTGACCACGGACGACAGGCGAGAGGAGTAGGCGTGCGAATTGCGCTGGTGAACCCGATTACGCGTCGCTCGCAGGGCTACCACACGGTCGGCACGTACATTCCGCAGCTTGGCTTGCAGGTGCTGGCCGAGCTGGTTCCCGACGGGCATACGGTCGACATCATCGACGAGGTCTTCGGTCCGCAGCACACCGAGGGGCTGATCGACCGAAACCGGTACGACCTGGTGGGTGTCACGGGCTACAGCAGCGGCGCCACGCGCGCCTACGAGATCGCTGCGATGTGCCGCCAGCGCGGCATCCGCAGCATCATGGGCGGACCGCACGCGTCGGCCTGCCCGGACGAGGCGGCGCGCAGCTTCGACTCGGTCGCCGTCGGCGAGTGCGACGACATCTGGCCGCAGATCGTTCGCGACGCAGCCGCCGATCGGCTCCAGCCGCGATACGACGGGACGCTGTCGAACCTCGAGGAGCGCGGCTTCGGTCGGGCGCGGCAGGGGCTCTCGCCGATCAACGGCTCGTACGATGTTTCGGCGATCCAGACCTCGCGCGGCTGCCCGGTCGGGTGCGAGTACTGCTCGGTGACCACCTTCAACGGCCCGCAGATCCGCCGGCGGCGCATCAGCGACATCATCGACGAGTGGAACGCGACCACCAAGAAGTTCATCTTCGTCGTGGACGACAACTTCTTCGGCGTTGGGCCGAAGCACGCCGAGTGGGCCAAGGAGCTGCTGCGGGCGCTCATCAAGCACGGTCGCCGGCGGCTGTGGTTCAGCCAGACCACGATCAACATGGGCGACGACGCCGAGGGGCTGCGGCTGGCCTATCAGGCCGGGTGCCGCGGCATGCTGGTCGGGTTCGAGACGTTCAATCCGGCGGCGCTGAAGCAGTATCACAAGGGTATCAACCGCAACAACCTGCACCGCTACCAGGAGCTCGTCAACGGGTTCCACCGGGCGGGGATCTCGGTGTTCGGGGGCTTCATCATCGGGGCCGACGAGGATACGCCGGAAACGGTGGCCGAGACCGCCATGCAGGCGGTCAAGCTGGGCGTGGACATCATCCAGGTAACGAACCTGACGCCGCTGCCGGGCACGAAGATGTACGACCGCTTCAAGGCGACGGGCCGCCTCCTGGCGATGGACTACCCCGAGGACTGGGAGCGCTACACCTTCACCGAGACGATCTACAAGCCCGCGCAGATGACCGCCCGCGAGCTGGACGAGGCGATCTACGAGCTCCGGTATGCCGCGGCCAAGCAGAACTGGGTGCTCAAGCGGGCATTACGGTCGCTCGTTCGTACGCGCTCGCTGACGACGGCGCTGTTCGTCCTGGGCATGAACCGCGGTTGGAAGCGAATGGCCCGCGTGCAGGCACCGGTCGACGCGGAGCGCTACGGCCTGGCGCCGCGGCGCTCGCCCCGGCTCGAGAAGGTGTTTGATGCGTTTCGCATGCACCTGCGCGTCGGGCTGCGCGTGCCGGCGAGTGCGCCCGAGCCGGCTGGGTAACTTCCGGCGACTTCCTGAACGCGGTTGCAGACCGGGCGAGCGGGGTGTCTGCCGTGGGCTGCCCGCTCATTCGGCTCTGCCGTTCGACGGGGATTTCGACCCTCCCCCAACCCCTCCCTTGAACGGCGGGGGGTGAAAAGCACGGGAGGAAGCAGGGCGAAGAGCACGGGGGGAGATCAGTGCAAACGGGGGCAAGCAGCATGACGGAGGGAAGGGAAGGGAAGCGAAGGGCTCTACTCCGGCCGCCAATCCCATTGCAGGTGGAAGGGGGCCTGGCCGCAGGAGAACGCATTGTCGGCGTTGCGCGTGTTGTGCGTGTCGCCGGCCGGCAGGCCCCAGGTGACCGGTCCGACGCGATGCGTCTTGAAGCAGTGCAGGTAGCCGCCCTGATCTGCCACGAGCAGCTCGAGCCGGTTGTCGCCGTCCACGTCGGCGATCACGGGCGGGCACTCGATGGGGGCGTCGAAAACCACCCGCTGAAGGCAGTGCCCGCTCGGCGAGAGAATCGTCAGCACCCCGACCACGCGCCCCTCGCCGGTCGGCTCAATCGACGCGACGGCGATCTCGGGCGTGCCGTCACCAGTCAGGTCGCCGACCGCCGGCGTCGCCCAGATTGCTCCGCCGATGCCATAGCGCCAATGCACGCCGTCGGCGGCTAGCGTCACGACGGCCCCCTGTGCGCTCAGGTAGTCTCCCGTCGGACAGGCGACCACGAACGGAGCTGCGTCCGGCGTCACGCGAAGGAGCCTCAAGCCAGCGATGATCGTTTCGTCGCCGCGCAGGCCCGGCCAGCCCCACAGGGCCGTCCGGAGCTGGTCGCCCGAGCGGAGCAGCGACCACACCCGGGCGGCCCGGTCCGCCACGTACACCGGCGGAGCAGGCACCCGCTCGCCCGCGGCAATCGCCCCGGCCAACGAACCCGCTGCCATCGCCTGCCGCCAGCGCGATCGGCCCGTGCGCGCACTGAGCACATCGAGATCGCCCAGCGGCGTAGCCACGACGATCTCACGCCCCTGGCCGGGCAGCACGTCGCCCAGCGCGAGCGTGGTTCCCAGCAGCCCTTCGCCCTTCGCCGTTCGCGACACGGTCGCGGACCAGATCGTGCGACCGCCCTGGCCGCTGAGCGCTACGACACTGCCCGCGCGGGTTGCGACGAGTACGTCGTCGACACCGTCGTCGTTCAGGTCGCATGAGAGCGGCGCGCCGGTCACGGGAGCGCCGACGTGCGTCTCCCACCGCACGTCTCCATCCGGATCCAGCCAGTAGACCATGCCGTTCCAGCACGCGGCGAACAGACCGCCCCGCCCGGCTGCGATGCCGATCACATCGCGCGGCCCGCGCCCGGTTCGCGGCGGCGGCATGAAGAGCAGTTGGGCGGTACCGTCGCTTCCGTTGACGCGCACGACGCCGTCGGCCGGGTCGTTCGGGTCGTCGAATCTCTGGCCGAGCGAGGCGACGTAGATGCTGCCCCGCAGCGGCAGGATGGTGGTGAACCATGCCGTCAGGCCGACCGGGGCCGTCCACGCGTGCGTGAGTCGCACGACCTCGGCGGTGGGTGGCCGCGGTGCCTTGCCGGCCCGCAGCCGCTTGCGGTCCGCGAACCAGCGTCGCCAGTCGTCGACGCGGTCGCCGAAGTCGGCTCCGCCGGCCCGCGTAAGCATGAGACGGACACGGACGTCACTGAGCGGGTACTTGGTGAACAGGTGCTCAATGAGGTCGTCGGACCAGCCGCCCGCCGGCCGAACATCCCGCTCCCAGCGATCGAGCGCCTCGCGGACCGTGCCCGGGTTGTCGGCCGGGGCAAGCAGGTCGAGCCCATGTCGGACCTGGCCGGCGAGCGTCCGGGCCTCGATGCGGCGCCAGGCCGCGTAGACCCCGACAGCGACCAGCGCGAGCAGCACCAGCCCGAGCAACGCGACGCCGCGCAGGGCTGCGCGCCGCCGCTGCGAGTGGGGGGGGCTGAGCGTCGCGCGGGTGGAGTGCATCGCGGTGATGTGGCGGGTCGTGGCCGACTACTTGCGGACGAAGATGGTCTGCCCGGTGACGTAAAGCATGCGTTCGTCGCAGACGGTCTCAATGACCTGCGCGACCGCGTCCGGGTCGAGGGCCTGCTCGCGCGGGAACTGCGGGGCGACCGACCGCAGTAGGGGGGTCTCGACGGCCCCGGGGGCCACGGCGTACACGCGGATTCCGACCGGTTTGCCTTCGGCCGCCGTCGCCTGCGAGAAGGCGTTGACCCAGGCCTTGGTCGCGCCATAGACCGCGAAGCCGACGAACGGGTCGACCGACGCCACCGACGAGATGTTCACGATCACGCCGGCGCCGCGCTCGCGCATCAGCGGCCAGACCGCCTGCGTGAGGTGAAATACCGCGGCGATGTTCACGCCGATTGTCCGGTCGAAATCGGTCAGTGCGAACCGCTCGATCGGCGCCAGCACACCCGTCCCGGCATTGTTGACCAGCACGTCGACGCCGCCGAAACGCTCCGCCGCGGCGGCCACGACGCGCTGGGCGTCGTCGCGCCGGCTGACGTCCGCGGCCAGCGGCAGGCACGAGGCGTCGGTCTCAGCGATGCGTTCAACGGCCCGGTCGAGGTCCGGCTGGCTGCGCGCCACGAGCACAACATTGCACCCCTGGCGCGCGAAGCGGAGCGCAGTCGCCAGCCCAATCCCGCGGCTGGCCCCGGTGATCAGACACGTTCTCGCCATTGTGCACCTTCCCAAGCGGCTGGGCCGCCGGCCACGGCCTTCGCCCGAACGAGGACCGGCGCGCGGGGTCGGCAGCCGCCGGGCATGTCGCCCGTCCGCACGGCCGTACAGAGTATCCCAGAATCGCCCCGGCGCCGCCTCCGAGCGCGTTCGCCGCGGCAACGAGTGGTCGCCGCGCGAGACTACAATCCGGGCACATGATTCGCCTGACGCGCGAAGTCCGCTTCTCGGTGGACCGCGATTGGGCCGGGCACGTCGAGCTGTCGCGCCCGGTGACCAACTCGTGGGGCGGCTGGCCCAGCGCCGTCGGGCTGGTCCCTTACCTTCGCCTGCGCGCCACCGTGGTGGGCGAGCCCGATCCGCAGACGGGCTACCTGGTCAACATCGCCGTCATCGCCGCGCTCCTGCGTCAGCATGCCATCCCGTACGCCGCCACCGCCCTGCGGCAGCGCGGCTGGCGGCTGTCCGCCGAGAATCTGCTGCGCGACGTGTGGCGCTCGGTGGTCCGCGAGACGCCGCACGGCGCCGTGCTGGTCGGCCTGGAGCTCGTGGCCACGCCGTGCCTGCGATACGCCGTCACACGGGAGGATCCCGACATGGTTCTGCTGACCCAGCAATTCGAGTTCTCGGCCGCCCACCGGCTGCATTGTCCGCAGCTCTCGGACGAGGAGAATCGCCGGACGTTCGGGAAGTGCAACAACCCGAACGGCCACGGCCACAATTACCTGCTGGAGGTGACCGTTGCCGGCCTGCCGGACCCGCGACACGGGGCCGTTCTGCCGCTGCCGCAATTCGAGCAGATCGTGAAGGAACGCGTGGTGGACGTGCTGGACCATAAGCACCTGAACGATGACACGGAGCAGTTCCGGGCGGTCAACCCGAGCGTGGAGAACATCGCCCGTGTGATCTGGGGGCTGCTCGCGCCGCACGTCGCGCCGGCGCGACTGCATTGCGTACGGGTGTACGAGACGCCGAAGACCTGGGCCGAGTACGCGGGGCCGTGATGTTTCGTGGCGAGCGGCCGCGGAGGATGGCAAGCGGCGGGGTCCGGGTGGGGGCTTCAGCCAGAACTGCGGAGTACGGGCGAGTCGCTTCAGCTCGAATGGCTGGACGCAAGTAGCCGGGGGCAAGGCGAGGCGCAGCCGAGCCGCCGCTGGAATTGCTTCGGCGACCCTTGCAGGGTCGTGTCACCCGTGCCGCCTCAACCGGGGGCGGCGTCCGCCTGCGGCGGACTGGCCCCCGGCTACGGCCGTGCAGCCCTTCGGGCTGCGGGTCTCTGCGCGGATGGAGGCTGCCGGGCGTGGCCGCGATCGTGCAGCCCCTCGGGGTGCAAGGGGCTCGGCAGTCGGTGGTGCGTCCTGTGCGCGAGAGCGCCGCGTCGCTCTTGCGCGGCCCGTTCCTCTCGCGCGGGCCGCGCTCGATCGACTCGACTTGACTATGCCGCGCGGCGCTCGCGGAGGCTCCGCGTCACTCCTGCGCGTGCAAGTACAGGAGCGTCGGCGGCGTGAAGTCCCGCACCCAATCCAGACTCTCGCTGTTGTACGAGCCTAGCGGGCGTTCGCCGCCGGCGATGAACAGCCAGCTGCCATCAACCGTGCCGCCGCCGTACGCCCATGCGCGCGGAAGCGAGGCACGGATCGCCCAGGTGTCGGTGAACGGGTCATACTCCTCGGTCGTCGACGTGTAGCCGTTGCCCGTGTATCCGCCGGTGACGTAGATACGGCCCTTCAGCGCGCCACCCACATGCCCATCACGGGGGAGGCTCATGGGCGTCTTGAGCGTCCACGTGTTGCTGACGGGCTCATACTCGGCCACATCGTTCTGGTCGTAGATAGAACCTCCCCTCTCGTTCCCGCCATAGCCGCCCATCACGTAGAACTTGCCGTCCACCGTCGCGCCGACTGGCCACCAACCGGCGACGTACGGCAATTCCGGCAGGTCGGACCACAGGTCCGTGATCGGGTCGTACACCTCTGCTGACGACAAGTACTCGTAGCCGAAGTTGGAGCCGAAATAGCCACCGGCGGCGTAGATTTTCCCGTCGAGGACTGCGACAGCGCAGGCGTCGCGGGACTGGTTCATCGACTCCATCTCGGTCCACTCGTCGGTGAGCGGGTCGTAGCGGTTGAGCTGGTCGAGCGAGTACGTGTCGCCGCCCGCGACGGGGGTATTGGTCCAACCACCGACGAGATAGATGTAGCCGTCCAGTGCCACGGCCGAGGCCTCACTGCGCGTCGGGTACGGGTAGTCGGATCCCTGGGTCCACGTCCCGCTGGCCAGGTCGAGAATCCACGTCGACGACGTGTAGTACCAGGACCCGCGATCCGGATCGTACACCTGGCCGCCGATGACATAGAGCTTTCCGTCCAGCGCCGCGACGGCCGGTGCCCAGGTGGGGCCCTCGGGCAGCGACGGGCGCACGCCCCAGCGCTCGCCGACGCCGAATGACAGGCCGGTGTACGCGAAGCCCGGCGGGGGCGTCGGGCTGAGCGTGGTCAGGAGGGCGCCGCCGGGCAACGTGCCGGGCGGTCCCTGCGGTCCCTGGGGGCCCTGCGGGCCTTGCGGGCCCGGCTCACCCTGCGCGCCGGGGCCGCCGGGCGGTCCGGCAGCGCCCTGGCAATCGAGCGCGTCGAGTTGTCCGTCGCCGTTGGTGTCCTCGGTGTCGAGTTGCCCCAGGCCGTCGCCGTTGAGATCCCAGCAGGCGAGCCCGGGCGCGCCGTCGGTCCCCGGGGCGCCACGCGGACCGACGCAGTCGAGCACGTCGACGTTCCCGTCGCCGTTGATGTCTTCCGTGTCAAGCTGCGCCAGGCCGTCGCCGTTGAGGTCCCAGCACGCGAGCCCGGCCGGGCCGCGGTCGCCGGTCGCACCCGCGGGGCCCTGCGGGCCGATCGGCCCGGTCTCGCCAGTCGGGCCGGCGGGACCCGTATCGCCTGTCGCGCCGGGCGTACCGGCGTGGCCGACGCAATCAGCCACCGTGAAATTCCCATCACCGTTGAGATCCTCTTCCGGCTGGGCGATGCCGTCGCCGTTGAGGTCCCAGCAGGACAGGCCGCGCGCCCCGGCGACACCGGTCGCACCGTCAGCCCCGGGCGCGCCCTGACAGTCCAGAGCGTTGAAGGCGCCGTCGCGGTTGATGTCTTCGTCGGGCTCGCCGATGCCGTTGCCGTTCAGATCCCAGCAGGACAGGCCGGCCGCACCGGCAACGCCCGGCGTGGGCTGCCCGGCCTGGTTGTTCGAGTCCAGCAGGCCGGCGAGGAAGGCGAGGTCGAACCCGCAGCCCGCCGTCGCGGCCAGGAGGGCGCTCCCGAAGAGTGCCGCCAGAAGGTGTCGTTGCGTCGCTCGCATGGTCAATTGCTCCTCCGCGCGGCCGCGCGGTCAGTCACAAGGCGCTTCGTCCGATCGTGGCCGGTGCGCCGCAGCCGCGGCGCCGCTTTCCAAAGGCGCTCAGCGCCGTCAGTTCTTCTGGTGCAGATACAGGTACGTCGGCACGCGATAGCTCGCGCACGTGTTCGTGAATTTGTCGCCGCTCGTCGTGGACAGATCGCCGCCAAACGCGAACACCTCGCGTCCGAGGACCGCGCCCGCGGCGTACGCGCGGGCGGCGGGCGGCGGGATGCGATTGGTCCAGGCGTCGGTGAAGGGATCGTACTCAAGCGTGTCCTTCAAGTTCTCATCCGTCCCAGGCTCCCCGCCCGCTACGTACAGCCGCCCGCCGACGGCGCCGGCAACCGCGCCGAGTCGACCCACCGGCAGAGGCGAACGCGCGACCCACGTGTTGCTGGCGGGGTCGTAAGCGTGCACCTCGGCGTGGATGGTCTCCTGAAACACGTTGGAGTCGTACGTGTAGCCGCCGAGAACGTAGAACTTGCCATCCACCACTGCCCCGGATGGCGCGTAGCCGCCGCCAACCGGGAGGTCCGCGATCGGCGTCCAGGTGTCGCTGGCGGGGTCGTAGACCTCGGCCGTGTTCAAGTAGACGGCGGTGTTCGTGTCCGGGTCGTAGTAATACCCGCCTGCCATGTAGATGCGGCCGTTCAGCAAGCCACCCGCGGCCGCCTCGCGCGGCTGGAGCATGCTGGCGGCCTGCGACCACGTATCGGTCGCGGGGTCGTAGACGTCGACGCGAGTGAAGTAGATGTTCGGTTGCCCGGTCGGGTACTCCGCGCCGCCGATGACGTAGATCAGCCCGTTCAGCTCGACGGCCACCGCGGCTTCGCGCCGCACTGGCATTGGGGCGCCTTCGGTCCACGTACCAGTCGCGACGTCCAGGATGAACGTATCATCCGTGTCGAAGCACTCAGTGCCCCCGTCCGCGTCAATGCAAGTCCAGCCGCCGAATACGTAAATCTTCCCGTTGTAGCCAACGGCGGACGGGTACCAGCGTGCATTTACCGGCATGTTCGGCGGCTGGCGCCAGCCATCCCCCATGCCGTACGAGAGGCCGGTGTAGCTGTACCCGGGAGGCGGGGCGGGACTGAACGTGGAGATGAATTCGAGGTCCGCGTCGTCGCCCGGGAGGCCGACCACGCCAGGCGGCCCGACGGCACCCTGCGGCCCGGCTTGGCCCTGGGGGCCGGCTGCGCCGACGGGGCCGATTGCGCCTCGGCAATCCAGCGCGTCTAGGTGGCCGTCGCCGTTGATGTCCTCGGGGTCGAGCTGCCCCAGCCCGTCGCCGTTCAGGTCCCAGCAGGCGATGCCGGGCCGGCCTGCTAAGCCGGGCAGCCCACGCGGGCCGAAACAGTCGAGCGCGTCGAGCGCGTTGTCGCCGTTGATGTCCTCGGTATCGAGTTCGCCCAACCCGTTCTGATTCTGGTCCCAGCAGGCGAACCCGCGCTCGCCGGTCGCGCCGGCGACTCCCGCCGGGCCGGCGGGGCCACGGGCTCCCTGCGGTCCCGCCGGTCCGACCGCGCCGGTGCTGCCCGACGCGCCCGGGGGCCCGGTGGTGCCTCGGCAGTCGTTGGCGTCGAAGCTGCCGTCGCCATTGACGTCCTCTTCCGGCTGGGCGATGCGGTCGCCGTTGAGATCCCAGCACGGCGCCCCGCGCTGCCCGGCCGAGCCGGCCAGTCCGTCGGCCCCGTCTGTACCCTTGCAGTCGAGGGCGTTGAACTGGCCGTCGCCGTTGACGTCTTCATCGGGGTCGGCCACGCCGTTCCCGTTCAGGTCCCAGCACGAGCGGCCGGGCGCTCCCGGGACGCCTGGGGCGGGCTGGCCGGCCTGGTTGTCGGTGCCGCCCAGGAGCTGCCCGAGTTGGAATGCCTGCTCGAGCGTGCACGCCCCCGCCCCGAGCAGAACCGCGGAAACCAAGCCCAAACGCAGAGTAATCCCTGATCGCCCGCTGAGCATACGGGGCTCCTGAATGGGTTGTAACCGGGGCTCGCGACGAGCGTTGCGGGTGGCGACTGCGACAACGCCGCAGGGCACCCGGCTCGGTGCGGGCCCGAACACCTCTCTCACCGGGCAGTATACCGGGGGGGCCCGGCCCGGGCCAGCAATTCAGGTGCAATTCTGATCCGAATTGGCGTCCGGCGCCGGCGTGGCTGGAAAAGCAGGCGCCGGGCGGGTAGATTGCCCGGTTGGCGGCGGCCGCTGGGCGGCCCCGCCCCAGTGCGGCCGACTGCATGGCGGCTGGCGCGACCCCTGGATTCGGCCCGCAACGCGGACCGGCCCGGAGTCGACGCAGGCCGTTTTTGTTTGCCGTCGGCTACTTTGCGGCATGGTCCCGAGACCCGTCCCCGCAGCACCTGGAGGATGCGAGCGACATGAACCAGGAAATGATGCGGATCATCGACAGCATCGCGCGCGATAAGAACATCGAGCGTGACGTGCTGATTGGCGACATCGAGCAGGCCATGATCGGAGCGCTCAAGAAGAACTACGACGACACCGAGGACGTGCAGGTCAAGCTGGACGTGCTCACGGGCGAGATTCGGGCGGTTGTGAATGGGGCCCCGGTGGATGTCCGCGTCCTGGGGCGCATCGCCGCCCAGGCCGCCAAGCAGATGATCATCCAGAAGACGCGGGACCGCGAGCGGACCAGCATCTTCGAGGACTACTCCAATCGCCGCGGCACGATCGTGACGGGAACCGTCATCCGGGCGGAGGGCGGCAACCTCCTGGTGAACGTCGGCCGCACGGAGGGCTTCCTGCCCCGCAGTGAGCAGATACCCGGCGAGACGCACCAGCCGGGGAACCGGCTGCGGGCGCTGATCCTGGAGGTCCGGGACCAGCCGAACCAGGTGAAGATCATCCTCAGCCGGTCGCATCCCGAGTTCATCGTTCGGCTCTTTGAGTTGGAGGTGCCCGAGGTCGCCGAGCACGTGATCGAGATCAAGGCCCTGGCGCGCGAGGCCGGCTACCGCACGAAGGTGGCCGTCAGCAGCATCGATTCCAAAGTTGACGCGGTCGGCGCGTGCGTGGGCGTGCGCGGCAGCCGCATCAAGAACATCGTCGAGGAGCTGGGCGGCGAGAAGATCGACATCGTCCGCTGGAACGAGTCGAGCCAGATCCTCATTCAGAACGCGCTCAAGCCGGCCGAGGTCCAGGAGATTGCGCTGAACTTCGAGCTCGGCAAGGCCACCGTGGTCGTCGCCGAGGAGCAGCTCTCGCTGGCGATTGGCAAGCGCGGGCAGAACGTGCGGCTCGCCTCGCGCCTGACCGGCTGGGACATCGATATCCTCACGCCGGCCGAGTACAACAAGCACCTCGAAGTGCTCGAAGCGTGTCTCAAGTCGGTGGCCGGCGTCGACGACGTGCTGGTCGACAAGGTTGTTGCGTTCGGCATGATTTCGGTCAACGACATCGACGAGATTGGCGCCGACCCGCTGGTCAACGAGCTCGAGGTCGATCACGAACTGGCGGCCCGCATCGTCGAGGCCTGCGGCGAGGAGTCGATCCGGCTCGAAGAAGAGCGCGAGGCCGAGCTCAAGGCCAAGGCCGCCGCGGAGGCCGCGGCCCGCGCGGCGGGCATCGACCTGAGCGCCGGCGAGCCGTCGGCGTTCGTTGCCGAGGACGACGGGCAGGCGGCCGGCGAATCGGCCGCTGGCGCGGGGCCCGAGGCGGAGGCCGACTCCGCGGCAGTGCCGCGTGACGGCTCGGCACCAGACATGCCCGCCGATGCGTTCGCCGATCCTGCGAACTCGCCCGAGCAACCAGTCTCCGCGGTCGAGGCTTATGGCGGCGCCGACCCAACGCCCGAGATCGTGGTCGCCGAGCCGCCGGCTGCCGAGCCCGGCACCGCGGACGAGTCCAGCAACACCTGACAGCCCAGCAGCCTGCATGCGTGAAGACGCCAGCCGCTGACAGCCGCGCGATCGCTCACGTCATCTCGCCCGACCTGGATCCGGGCCAGTTGGACTGGCTGCTTGCCCTGCTCGATTCCGTCCCGCCCGAGTCCCGTGCAGTGCTGACCTGCGGCCCGCCAAACCCGGCAGTCCGATCGCGGGCCACCATCCGTGCGTTGCACGCCCCCGCGCCGATCGCCGCCTTACGCCAACGCGCGCTGCGCGGCGCGATCGCTCGGCACCCGCTGCTCCGCGGCGCGCGGCGCGTCCGGCTGCACGCCTGGACGCCGACGGCCGCGGCCTGGGCCGTGGCGAGCGTCGACCCGCACACGAGCGTTGTCATTGACGTGCCGCCCGGGGCTGATCCGCGACGGTTCGTACACTGGCCGGTGTCTGGTCGCCTCTCCGACGTGCCGCAGTACGTGTGCCACAGTGCTTCAACGCTGCGCGCGCTGGTGGCGGCCGGCGTTCCACCGCAGCGATGCGCAATGCTCCCGCCGGCCAGGCTACCGGCGCCCGCGGAGTTCTCGTCATCCGACGCGGTACGGGCCGCGCTGCGACTGTGCGCCGGTGATCGTGTCGCGGTCGTGCTGCCGCCAGTCACGCGCGCCACTGGCGGCTACTTCGCGGCCTGGGCCGGACTGCTCGTCGAGAAGGTTCACGGGTGCCTGCGCATCGTGGCGCCGGGGGGCAGTCGCGAGGCCGAGCGGATCGGCCGGCTTGCGCGAGCCGTGCGGCACGACCACATGGTCCGCCTGGCGCCGGCCGCGATCAGCATCCACGACCTCCTGGCCGCGGCCGACGTGTCGGTCTACCTCGAGCAGGGAGACGGTTCGCTCTCGACGTCGCTCACGGCATTGGGGACGGGCGTCCCGCTGATCGCGGTGGACACGCCGACGCTGCGCGCGGTGTTGCCAAGCGAGGACGCGGCCTGGCTCGTGGCGGATCGACAGCCGAAGACGGTGGCTGCGGCGCTGCTGCGCGTCCTTGACCACCCCGAGGAGGCGACGCGCCGCGCAGTCGCAGCACGCGATGCGCTTGCGGGCCGATTCGAGCCCGCGGCGAGGCTGGCGGCCTACCGCACGCTGTACGACGCCGAGAGTGATGCGTAGCGGCCCGCGCGATATCGCGTGTGCATGATGCCGGATACAATCCGCCCACACGCGGCGCGATGATTTTGAAGCGTCCGCGAAGGAGTGATCCGTGACCCCAGCGTCGACTGCCGCGGCGTCGCCCGGCACGGTCCTGCCCGTCCCCCCTCTGAACCTGGCGGCCCAGTTCACCGAGCTTCGCGACGAGATCACGCGCGAGCTGCTCGAGATCGCGGGCTCCGGCATGTACATCCTCGGTGCGAAGGTGTCGGCGTTCGAGGAGGCGCTGGCGAGCTACTGCGGCGTCAAGCACGCCCTGGGACTTTCGAGCGGCACGGATGCACTGCTGGTGGCGATGATGGCGCTGGAAATCGGGGCGGGCGACGAGGTGGTCGTCCCGGCGTTCACGTTCTTCGGCACAGCCGGCACGGTCGCGCGGCTGGGTGCCCGGCCGGTGTTCTGCGACATCGATCCGCGCACGTGCAACCTGGACACAGGGCAGGTCGAGCGCCTGGTCACGCCGCGAACGAAGGCGATCGTGCCGGTGCACCTGTACGGGCAGCTTGCCGACATGGATCCGCTGCTGGCGCTGGCGGAGCGGCGCGGGCTGCACGTCATAGAAGACGCCTGCCAGGCGATCGGGGCGCGCGACGCCGCCGGTCGGGCCGCGGGCGCGCGGGGCGTGTTCGGGGCGCTGAGTTTCTATCCGACCAAGAACCTCGGCGCCATGGGGGATGCCGGGGCGCTGCTCACCCATGACGACCGACTGATCGAGATTGCGCGCAAGCTCCGCATTCACGGCAGCGGGCACACCTACTACCACGACCTGGTGGGCGGGAACTTCCGCATCGACGCGCTCCAGGCGGCGGTGCTGAGCGTCAAGCTTCGTCGGCTGGATGCGTGGAACGAGGGGCGCCGGCAGCGGGCGGCTCGTTACAACGAGTTGTTCACGCGCCAGGGCCTTGCCCCGGCGCACGTCACGCTTCCGAGCGAGGTGCACGGCCGCCACGTGTATCACCAGTACGTGATTCGCACGCCGCGGCGCGACGAGCTGGCCGCGTTTCTGCGCGACCGCAAGGTCGGGTGCGCGGTCTACTACCCCCTCCCGCTGCACCAGCAGAAGTGCTTCGCCTACCTCGGCGGCCAGGCCGGGGACTTCCCGCAGGCCGAGCGGGCCGCGGCGGAGGTGCTGGCGCTTCCGATGTACCCGGAGTTGACGGACGCGCAGCAGGACGCCGTCGTGGCGGCGGTGGCGGCGTTCTTCCAGGCTGCGTGAGACCTTGGGCCGAGTCATCAAGACCTGAGGCGCCGAACTGATTGCCCTCTGGGGCCGAAGAGCGGCCGTGCGGGAGCTGCGCGTCCTGGACGGGAAGTTGCTTCCTGACGGGCGCGGTTGGGTGCTGCGCGGCGCACGTGGCCGCTCGCGGGGCCCCGAAGGAGGAGTGAGAGGATGTCCCTTCGCACGATCCAGGTGACCGACGAGATCTACGACTACCTGCTCCGTGTCTCGCTGCGCGAGTCCCCGGTGCTGCGCCGGCTGCGCGCGAGGACGGCCAGGCTGAAGAACGCCAACATGCAGATCTCGCCCGAGCAGGGGCAGTTCATGGCGCTGCTGGTCGAACTGATCGGCGCGCGGCGGGCGCTGGAGGTCGGCACGTTCACGGGCTACAGCGCGCTGTGGGTGGCCGCGGCGTTGCCGGCGGATGGCACCCTGCTGTGCTGCGACGTGAGCCGCGAGTGGACCGACATCGCGCGGGGCTTCTGGCGCGAGGCGGGTGTCGAGGGGAAGATCGAGCTGCGGCTGGCGCCCGCCCAGAAGACGCTTGCGGAGGTACTCGCCGGCGGCGGCGCGGGGACGTTCGATTTCGCCTTCATCGACGCCGACAAGGAAGGCTACGACGCCTACTACGAGGCGACGCTGCAACTGCTGCGGCGGGGTGGCCTGGTCGCGTTTGACAACGCACTGGGGGACGGCGAGCTGATCGACCCACGGCCGGACGATACGCATGCGCAGGCGCTGGATGCCCTGAATCGCAAGGTGCTGGCCGACGAGCGGGTCACGTCGAGCCTCGTTCCAATCGGCGACGGGCTGCTGCTGGCGCGGAAGCGCTGAGACTCGGGCGCTTCAATCAACCAGCACGATCTCGTCCTGGATGCAGCTCGTCACGCGCGGGCCCTCGGAGGGGTCCACGTACACGTCGATTTCAAGCCGCACCCCGAACTCGGGCAGGTACACGCCGGGCTCGATGGTGAAGCCGATGCCGGGCAGCATCTCGCGCGTGTCGTGCGTCTCGAGGTTGTCGAGGTTCATCCCGATGCCGTGGACCCGTGGCCCGGGGCTGAGGCTGTGCCCGGTGCGGTGCTTGATGGCTTCGCCGAAGCCGGCATCGATGATGACCTGGCGGGCGGCTTCATCAAGTTGCCAGCCCTCGACGCGCTCCTTGCGGCGCCAGCCCGCGCGGGCCCGCTCCAGGGCGGCGTCCCGGGCTGCCTTGACGACCTCGTAGACGGCGCGATTCCGCGGCGGTACCTGCCGACCGACGAAGCCCATCCAGGTGATGTCGGCGTGGACGTTCTCGTCGCCGGGCACGCGTGCCCACAGGTCGATCATGACCCAGTCGCCGCGCTGGATGGGCGTCGGGTGCTCCGCCGCAGGCTCGTAGTGTGGGTCGCCGCTGTGCGCGTTGACGGCCACGATCGGGCCGTCCGGCCATTCGAGACCGGCGGCCTGGAAGTCGGCCCGGATCTGGGCGGCGACGGTGTGCTCGAAGACGGTCTTGCCGGCGCCGAGGCGGTCGCGAATCATCGCGAACGCGCGGTCCTTGATCTCGGCGACGCGCTTCGAGGCGAGGATGTGCTGCTCGAGGGCCCGCGGGCTCCACCGGGCCACGCACGCCTGCACCAGGTTGGCCGAAGAGACTACCTCTACGCCCAGTGACCGCACGAGCGCCACCGTGCCCGCGTCGACCATCGAAACCACGGGCAGCGCGCAGCCCGGCGAATACTCCATCGCCACGCGCGCTTTGCCCGACAGCGCGCCCTCCAGCCAGGTCCGCCAGTCGCGCCAGCCCAGGTACGTCGCCCGCGGAAGCGACACGTCCGCGAACGACGGTCCGTCCAGACCGTGGTGGCACAGCAGTGCCTCGCCCACGGCGGGGATGAGCAGCGCCGCACGCCGCGTGGTCGAACGTTTCCCGGGCAGGAGCTGCGCGAAGGCGGCGTTGCTGCCGCGGAAGTCGTAGCACAGCCACGCGTCGATGCCGTCAGACTGCATGTACTCTTGTGCCGCTGCGAATGACATGAAGTGGCTTCCTCCGACCAGTGGCGTTCTACTCGCCGACGACCTGCACGATGATCTCTCTCGTGCGGGCTCGGGTGTCGAAGTCGATGAGCACGATCTGTTGCCAGGTGCCGAGCGTCAAGCGGCCGTCGACGATCGGCACGACCAGCGACGGGCCCACCGCCGAGGCGCGCACGTGCGCGTGTCCGTTGTCGTCGCCCCAGGTCGCCTCGTGCACGTACTCGGCGTCCTCCGGCGCGACACGCTCGAAGAACGCCTTGAGATCGTGCCCGACGAGACCAGGCTCGGCTTCGGTCGTGGTGATGGCGGCGGTGGAGCCGACCACGAAGACGCAGCAGATTCCGTTCCGCACGGGGCAGGATCCAGCGCGGCGCGCTACATCCTCGGTTACGTCGACCACGTGCGTGTTCCCGCGCGTCGCGACCTGGAACCGGGCCGTGTGGGTCATGGGGTCGAGTCCGCCGGCGCCGGTTCAGCGGCGGCCTCCGGGGCGGCCGCCAGCAGGTCATCCAGGGCCAGCTCGATCGGGCGCTTTGAAATTGCCGGAATCGACACGAGGAGCGCGCGCCGCTGCGGCTGGCAGACGACGGAGTGCAGCGTCGTCTCGTTGGCGGTGACGCGGATCATCTCGAGCGCGGCGGCCGCGCCGAGTCGATCCGGGCCGTCCAGGTACTGGGCCAGGCCGCGGTCGAGCGTGGCGAAGCGCGAGCACTCGGCGGGCTCCTGGCGGGCCCGCATGTGGTTGGTGGCAATGACGAACGGCCGCTTGGGCGAGTCGGGTCCGCGCAGTGTGACGCCCATGTCGAGCGGGTTTCCGTCGTACTCGAACACCGCGCCGTGGGCCCCGTCCTCGGCCTGGGGCGACGCCGCGATGACCAGGTTGCCGACCAGCACGGGCTGGTTGACCAGCAGGCTGCGAAGCGTCGTCATGAACGTGTCCGGCCGGGCCTGCTCCAGTGCCTCGCGCAGCGCGAGCATGCGCGGCACGACGGCCTCGACCTGGCCCGGGTCGTGCCCGGTCGCGTCGTGCAGGGCGACTGAGACGCCGTCCGCGCTCATGGCCGTACAGACGCCGATCAGCCCGGGCCAGCCGATCGCGACCCACGACTTGCGGTCGCCGGCGGCCCGGTGGACGAGCACGACCTGGGCCCTCGCCATGTTCGGGGTCGCGGTGTAGTCGAGGTTTCGCGCCAGCAGGGGCTGACCGTCCGCGGTCGCGTCGCCCCAGGCGACGAACGACGAGCAGAGCGTGCCGCGCCAGTCGGGCAGCGTGTTGAGCGCCTTCAGGTCCAGGACGTCCAGCGTTCGGTTCAGCTTGCGCGAGCGGGCCTGGTCGGCGCCCAGCCGGGCCTGCACCCCGCGCAGAATGCCCGTCAGCTCGGCGTTCTGATCGGCGGTCCACGAGAAGGTCGCCATGACCGCCGGCCGGGCGTTCTCCTCGTAAAGCGCCGGCGTCGTGCCGACCTGCGGGTCGAGCACGGCCTCGTCGAACAGCTCGAGGATCGTGCTCGCGGTCAGGTATCCGTGGGCGAAGCCGGCTTCGGACGGCGTGCCCCAGACCTCGAGGATCGTCAGGCCGTCGCGCTGCGTCAGCCGCCCGGTAACCGAAGGCGGCGCCGGGGCGACCGCGGGAGCTGGTGTCGCCGGGCGCGGCTCGGCTGCCGGCGGGGGCTTGGCGGGCTCGACCGGCGGAGCGGGCGGCGGGGGCGCCGGTGCCGTTGCTGGTGCCGGGACGGGCGGCGGAACTGGCGGGGGGGCCGGGCGATTGTCACACCCGAGAAGCGCGAGGGCGAGGATGGTGGTCAGGACGCGAGTCGGCAGGGGCTTCATGTCGGCTTGGTCTCCAGCGCGGCAGCCTGGGCGGCGTCATCCGGCCCGCGACATTGCCCGCCCGGGCCGCTAGGATGGAGAGTGTAGCGTCTCGGCGCCCACGGGCGGGCGCCCGATCCCTTCGACTTCGGCAGCGTATGAGCACAGCGATCTCGGCCGACCACGAACTGCTGATCAGCACCGTCCGCGACTTCGCGCGCGGGGAGCTGCTCGAGCTGGACCGGCGTTGCGACCATGCCGAGACGTCCTGTTGCGGGCGACTCGAGCCGCTCTACGAGATGGGGCTGCTGGGGCTGCGCGTAGACGAGGCCCACGGGGGGATCGACTGCCCCACCCTGCCGTATGCGCACATCATCCGCGAGGTGGCGTACGCCTCGCCGGCCTTCGCCGTCACGATCGGCGTGCACAACATGGTGTGCGAGGCGATCGCCCGCTACGGCCGCCCCGAGCTTCTGGACGAGATGCTCCCGCGGCTGGTCGTTCCGGACAATCTCTCGGCCTTCGCGATCAGCGAGCCCGACGCCGGCTCCGATCCTTCCTCGGCCACGACGCGGGCGGAGCGCATCAGCGGGGGGTGGCGGTTATTCGGCAACAAGCTGTGGGTGACGAACGGGCTGACCGGCCGGTGGTTCATCGTCCTGGCGCGGGCCAGCGACGCGCCCGCGGGCCGCCGCGATCATTCGATGTTCCTCCTGGACGCCCGGCAGGACGCGGTCCACCGCGAGGCGATCAAGGGCAAGATGGGGATCCGCGGCTCGGAGACCGCGGAAATGCGGCTGGAGGGGGCCTTCGTTCCCGAGGGGCACCTGCTGGGCCAGATTGGCGAGGGGCTGAAGATCGCGCTCTCGGCCCTGGATGGGGGGCGGATCGGGATCGCGTCGCAGGCCATCGGCATCAGCGCCGCGTGCCTCGACGAGATGATCGCCTACGCGCAGACGCGCCGGCAGTTCAATCGCCCGATCGCCGACTTCCAGGCCATCCAGTGGATGGTGGCCGACTCGAAGACCGAGCTCGACGCGTCGCAGCTCCTGGTCGATCGGGCCGCCGAGCTCAAGGACCGCGGCGAGCGCTTCACGCGCGAAGCCTCCATCGCCAAGCTCTTTGCATCGGAGGCGGCCAACCGCATCGCCTACCGGGCGGTGCAGGTGTTCGGTGGCTCGGGGTTCGTCAACGATTGTCGCGTCGAGCAGCTTTACCGCGACGCCCGCATCACGACGATCTACGAGGGCACGAGCGAGATCCAGCGCCTGGTGATTGCGCGCGAACTTCTCCGCCCCGGGGCGTGACGATCCGTCACAGCACGCGGCACCAGAGCGTCTTGAGGTAGGCGGACTCGGGGCAGTTCAGCATGACGGGGTGATCCGGGGCGGCCCCGCGCTCGTCGAACACCTGCACCAGCCGGCCGGCGCGCTGCGCGGCCCGGCCGACCATTTCGCGAAAGGCCGCCGGCGAGACCAGCCCGCTGCAACTGCACGTCAGGAGCAGGCCGCCCGGGCGCACGACCTGCAAGGCCAGGGCGTTGAAATCGGAGTACTTGCGCAGCCCCTCGATGTACGCATCACGGCTCAGTACCAGCTTGGGCGGGTCAAGGATAACCACGTCGAACGTACGCCGATTGGCCAGCATCTGCCGGACGTACGCGAACGCGTCCGCGAACACGAAGTCCACCCGGCACTGGTTGAGGTTGGCGTTCTCGCGGGCGATGGCGATCGCGTTTTCGTCCAGGTCGACGCCGGTGACCTCGCGCGCGGCGCCGAGCTTCCTGGCACACAGCGCGAAGCCGCCCGTGTAGCAGCACAGGTCCAGGACCGTTGCGTCCCGGCACAGAGCCGCCAGGCGCTGGCGGTTATCGCGCTGGTCGCAGAAGAAGCCGGTCTTGTGTCCTGCGACCACGTCCACGCGATAGCGCACGCCGTGCTCGCGGATGATGAGCCGCTCGTGGCTTGCGGGGCCTGCTTCGCCGCGGCTGCTGACGCGGAAGCCCTCCAGGGCTTCGACTCGCGCATCGGCCCGCACGAACGTCCGCCAGGGGCCGGTGGGGCCGGGGCGGTCCGCCCGGGCCGGGGGCCCGAGCACCTCCCGCAGCAGCGCGTCCAGCTTCTCCACCTGCCGGTGCATGCCGAGCGAGAAAATCTCGAAGACCAAGCAGTCCGCGAAGCGCTCGACGATCAGCCCCGACAAACCGTCACCCTCCGCGTGCACGAGCCGGTAGGCGTCGGTCACGTCGTCGAGCCGCAGCTCGCGTCGCAGGGCCACGGCCTGCTCCAGCCGCCCGCGCCAGAACGCGTCGTCGATCTCGACGTCGGCGTGCGTGAGCATGCGCACCACGATCTGCGAGCGCGGGTTGTACAGGCCCCGACCGAACAGCGCGCCGCACTTGTCATAGACGTGCACAACGTCGCCCGGCCGGGCGGCCGGATCGGCGCCGCGGACCATCTTCTGGTAGATGAACGGATGCTGTGTGGCCGAGCGCAGCAGTACCCAGGGCGAGCGCGCCTCGGGTGGGGCCTCGACCGATCGGCTCGTCCTGAAGCGCGGCGCGCCCATGCTGCCTGCGAATCATACTCGCATCACTGCCGCCGCAGGGGGGAAGCGGCAGTCACTCACGCCCAGCGTGGTACGCAGCCAGCTCGTGATTTCGTCGAGCGCGGCGGGTGCGATCGTCTGGCTGAGCGTCGCGTACTCCATGACGAGCCCGGTCTGCGCTTCCTGGAACAGGTGGTTGAGCTTCGGCAGCGCCTTGACGGTGACGCGGGTGTTGCCGGAGGACTCCAGCGCCTGGCGGACCTCCATGAGGTTCTCCCCGGGCAGCACCTGGAGGTCCTTCTCCCCGAAGAGCGCCAGCACCGGCTGGCGGACCTTGCGCAGCGCCTCGCGGGGGTCGTGAAGAATGAAGAACTGCATCCAGGGCGTGTTCATCTGCTCGTACTGGGCGTCCACCAGCGCCTTCATCGCGTCGGCGTCGAGCGGAGCGGCCGACCCGCTTGCCTCCTGCTCGCCGCGGATCAGTTCCTCGATGGACTTGCGGATTTCGGCCGGGGACGCGTCCGCCACGACCTGCGAAATCAGCTTCTGCTGCGTCTTGACCTGCGACTCGACCTTGTCCGCGGGCAGGCCGGCGGCCGTGAGAATCGCGGCCAACTGCGACTTGAGGATTTCCTGGCCGGTCTTGCCCGGCGGCGCGAGCAGGACCAGGGCGGCTACGTCGGGCGAGTCGGCCGCGACCATCGGGGCCACCATCGCCCCCTCGCTGTGCCCAAGCAGGGCGATGCGACGGCGGTCGATCTCCGGCTGCTGCTGAAGGAACGCGATGCCTGCCAGCACGTCGCTCGCGAAGTCCTCGGACGTGGACTTCGGGGTGCTCCCGGTTGACCCGCCCACGCCGCGGTCGTCCACCCGGAGCGAGGCGATTCCCCGCCGCGCGAGGTGGTCCGCGATGACCGCGAACGGCTTGTGGCCGAAGAGCGTCTCGTCGCGATCCTGCGGCCCGGAGCCGGTAATCATCAGCACGACGGGATGCGGGCCCTTGCCCTCGGGGACGGAGAGCGTGCCGGCCAGCGTGATGTCGGCCGACTCGTTGCGATACGTCACCTCGCGCGTCGCGTACGGGAAGGGCGGCTTGGGGGTCTGCGGTCGCTCCGGGCCAACGCTGCCAGCCTCGCGCTCGCTGACCCGCTCCATGCTTACGGGAAAGGTCATGCCGTGCTGCACCATCGTGCCGCTGGCGCTGGTGCCGTCCGCGGCGCGGTCGAGCTTGAAGACGGCGTTGGCCGGCGGCGGCAGTGTGAACGCGAGTGCGTCGGCCGACACGGCGACATCCGTGAGCGGCAGCTTGGATGCTCCTTGCATAGGAATGTCGATCGTGGCCGACCAGGCGTCGCTCTCGGCGGGTGTGAACACGACGAGAATGTCCAGGGGCATCGTCGGGATCGTGATCCGCCCTTTCCACCATTGCTTGGCCCGCTCGGCGGCCGGGCCGGTCGAAGGTGCCGAGGCCGGAGCGGTCGTCGCGGCCGGCGTCTTCGCAGGCTCGTCCGAAGCGCTCGCACGCACCTGCGTCAGCGGTGACTCAAGCGCGAGCAGGAGCAGGGCGGCGAAGGCGAGCGGGTACACGGCCCGCCCGGAGCGCTCGTAGCGACGCATCGACATGGGCTAATCTCCTCTGGCCACCCGGCGAGCGGCTGGCATGTCGGCGAGGGTACAGATACAGCGCGGCCCCACCAACGCGCCCAACACAACTTCAGACAAGCGACGCCCCTCGGTTCTCAGAGCGTCGCGTTCAGGAAGGATTGGAGGTCGCGCTCGTCCACCTCCGGCTCGCCGGGGCTGACGTTGTTGAGCTTGCCCGCGAGCATCCACTTCTCCAGCTCGTCGACCTGGCCGAACAGGTGGTCAAACGAGTCGACGATGAACAGCAACGGCTGGTAGTGGTCGATCTCGAAATACTGGTTGATGACCCACTCGAGCTGGAACGGGAAGCGCTGCACTTCGGGGGCGACGATCGAGTACTCGAGCTCGCCGTAGCTGCTCAGGATGCCGCTACCGTAGGCCCGCAGCTCGCGGCCACAGCGCATCAGGCCGAATTCGACCGAGAACCAGAAGAAGCGGGCCATGGCCTTGATGTTGCTCTCGACGACGCGAATCCGCTCGTGCTCGTCGCGGATGGCGCGGGCCAGCTCCGCGGCCCGGCGGGCGACCTCGCCGAAGCGCACCAGCACGTCCGCGAAGACGCGGTCCGTGTGCATGGGGACGTGCCCGGCCACGTCGTGGAAGATGTCGGGCTCGGGCAGGTAGTCGAGCTTGGCCCCGTCGCGGATGGTGATGGTCGTCGGAAACGCGCGGTTGCGAATGCAGTCGAAGAAAAGGTACGCCGGCACGTAGCCACTGACCGCTCGCGCGCTGAAGTTGCTCAGCGGCTGGAGGAACTTGTTGATGTCCTCGAGCCGCGGGATGGCGTGGGGATCGAGCGCCAGGTTGTTGACGCCTTCGAGAAACTTGGGGTGCGCGTACTGCTCCCAGCGCGGCTTGATTCGGGCGTACAGCCGGCGCCAGGTCTCCTGGTTCTCCTCGCTGTACAGCTCGTAGGGCTGGCGGATGAAGACTTCGTGGTTCGCGACGGCCTGCTCGATGAAGGGAGCCTTGGTCGTCGTCAGTCCGATCGGCATGGTCGTCGGTGCCACCGGTGCTCCTCCTGACGTGCCAGGGATGCGGCCACACCCACCACATTGTACCCTTCCGGGGCCGGTCCATGCAACACCCCGCGCGCGCCCCGGCGGCCCCCACTCGCGAAGCGGTCTCGGCGGCGATCAGTGCAGTCCGTAAAGCGGCTGGTACTTGCTCCGCAAGTGCTCCATGAAGTCCGCGTGGCCGAGCGGCCGGCCGGTGACGCGCTTCACGAGCTCGTCGGCCCGGTAGCGCTGCCCATGCACGTGAATGTTCTTGCGGAGCCAGTCGCGCAGCGGCTGGAGTTCGCCGTGCGCGATCCGCGCCGGCAGGTCGGGCAGGGCCTGGTTCGCGGCCTTGAAGAACTGGCAGGCGTACAGGTTGCCCAGGGCGTACGTGGGGAAGTAGCCGAAGATCCCCATGCTCCAGTGGATGTCCTGGAGGCAGCCCTCGGCGTCGCTCGACGGGGTGATTCCGAGCAGGCTCTTGAACGCGTCGTTCCAAGCCGCCGGCACGTCGCGAACCGCTATCTCTCCCCGCAGCATCCGGCGCTCCAGGTCGAAGCGCAGCATGATGTGCAGGTTGTACGTGACCTCGTCCGCCTCAACGCGAATGAGGCTGGGCTTGACCGTGTTGATCGCGAAGTACCAGTCGTCGAGCGGCACCTCGCGCCAGGCCGGCAGCGCCGCCTGGAGCAGCGGGTAGAAGTAGAGCCAGAACGAGCGGCTGCGGCCGACCAGGTTCTCCCACATCCGCGACTGGCTCTCATGGATGCCCAGCGACACGCTCTGCCCCAGCGGCGTGAACGCGTGGGCCGGATCAAGTCCCTGCTCGTAGAGGCCGTGCCCGGCCTCGTGCATGACGCCGAACAGCGACATCGGCAGGTAGTGCTCGTCGTAGCGCGTCGTCAGGCGGACGTCCTGCGGCGTCAGGCCGGAGCAGAAGGGGTGGGTGCTTACGTCGAGGCGGCCGGCGTCGAAGTCGAAGCCCATTGCGGTCGCGATCAGGCGGTTGAGGACCGCCTGCGTCTCGCGCGGGGCGTGTCGTTTCAGGACGCTCTCGTCGGGCCGGCGCGGTGCGCTCCTGATCGCGGCCACCAGCGGGACCAGCTCCTTCTTCACCTGGTCAAAGACCTTCTGCACGTCGGCGGAGCGCGCGCCGGGTTCGTACTCGTCCATCAGGGCGTCATACGGCTCGGTTGTGAAGCCGATTTTCTCCGCGACCTGCCGCTTGAGGTCGAGCAGCTTCTCGAGGTGCGGCGCGAACGCGGCGAAGTTCGACCCCTTGCGGGCCCGCACCCACGCTTCCTTCGCGAGCGACACGGTCCGCGCGATTTCCTGCACGAGGGACGTGGGCAGCTTGACCTTGCGGTCGAAGGCCCGCCGCATCTCGCGCAGGTTCGGCTCCACCTCGGGATCACCCGCACTTTCTCGCTCGGCCTGTTCCAGCAGCCGGGCGAAGTCAGACCCGGTCAGGCGCTCGTGGCTCACGCCGGCGATGAAGCCGAGCTGCGCGGCGCGAAGCTCGGCGCCACGTGGCGGCAGCATGGTCTCCTGGTCCCACTCGAGAAGGCTCTCGATCGAGGCCGCCATCTGGATTTCGCGTACGCGGGTGATAAACGCCTGGTAAGACTGAGAGGGCACGACAAGCTCCCTGGCGTGGGTGGTTCCCGGCCGCGGTCGGCCGCTTCGCCCTTATACGTCTCATGGCGGTCGCGAACAAGCTGCCGGGGAGCTTCTGTCGATACGCCTGACAGGTCTAGCGCTGCGCTGCGTGTGCAGTGGGGCAGGCGTCGCTGCCTGCTGGCGGGCACAGAGGCCCGCCCCGCTGGGTCTGAAAAGTCGCAGTGCGTGCGAGGCCGCACACGGGAACCTGTTCCAGAACCCGTGGAGCACCCGCTATCAGCAGGTGCCTCGCGTCGTGCCTTTCCGAGTTCTGGGGCAAGTTCTAAGCAGGCCGGAACACGCCGCGGCCGGCGTCGTCGGTGTCGATCGCGAAGCGGCCGCGCAGCAAGTTACCGGACAGCTCGATCAGCACGTGCCCCGTCCGCGCCTCGATCACGACGGCCGGGCCCTTGTCCGCGCGGCGGACCCGTCCACGACCGCCACTGACCTCGCCTTCGTAGTCCAGGTACACCCGACGATGATCGTCGATTCGCTCGGCTTCAATGGGGCCGACCCGCGCGGTGGGATCCTCGCCGAACCGCCACGTGGCGAGGGGGCCGTCGGGGCTGGTTTCGAGCATGAAGTCCCAGTGCGTGGGGAAAGCAGTTGGTTCGCCAG
>CAADGM010000095.1 GCA_900696535.1 uncultured Planctomycetota bacterium | reverse complement strand
CCGCGGCTCCGCGAAGTTCCGTCGCCCGCCGCGGCCGCCCGCACGCGGTTCGCGCCGCGCAGCCGCTCCGCGCCGACCAGGGCGGCGACCGTGGCCAGCCCGGCCAGGTCGCACAGGTGCAGCGGCAACGACTCATCCAGCCGCCAGTAGCCATGCTGAATCCGGTGCACTTGCCCCCACGCGTAAGTGAGCGTCAGCGCCACGGCCAGCCCGCCGCACACGATCCGCGTCACGAGCGCCGCCGATGTCGTGCGCGCCGCGCACCGCAGCACGATCGAGGGAACCAGCGTCGCTACCGCGGTCGCGGCGATCACGAACCAATGCTCGGGTCCCCAGTGCGTGAACGTGCGAGACTCGGCGGCGACGAGGAGCAGCATGTCGCCGCTATGCTGGCCCGGCCAGCGTCGAATGGCAACGGCCCAGGGGAACGCGTCGTCTGGCCATGACGCGCAGCCGCGTCGACCGCCCGCCGGTGCGTCAGCCGCCGCCCGCCTCCGCGCTCAGCGCGTGGGCGACGGCCCGGCGAACGGCAGCCAGGCGCGTCGCGCTGCGCTGACCGATCGCCAGCATCAGGATTTCAGCCGCCCGCTGCGGGATGTGTCCGAAGTGGCGCTGCATCGACAGGCTCTCGACCTCCTGGTCCTCGGTAGGAATCTCGTCGGCCGACAGGCCGCCGAAGGCCGTGAACGATCGGATCCCGGCGCTCGCGCCCACGTCCGAGCTGGCAACCGTGCGATCCCACTCGGCCAGCGACAGCGTCCCGGCCGTCACGGCGTTTTTGAGGGCCGCGTACTCCTCCGCCAGCGTAGGCCAGCGCACGTCCGTCCCGCCGCAGAGCGTCAGCACCCAGTGGTAGCGCGGCTTGCCCGGAGCCCGCTCGATCTGGCGGCGCGCCGTGATGAGCTGCGCCAGCGGCGGCCGGCGCAGGTCCAGACCGCCGAAGAACGTCACGCACCAGGTCGGCTCGGCCTCGAGCTGGACCTCGGTCGCGCCGAACATGCAGAAGTGCGGCATGGGAATCTCCGTCGCCGGGCACCGGGGCCGCGGGCCTGAATGGGATTCGCCTCGGACGGGGGGATATTCTGACGCGGCGAGCGGGCCCGTAAACCCGGCCGCCTGCGGGAGGGCCAGCCGGGGTCTGCGCCGCGGCTCGCCGGCACGCCCGCCGGGACGTAAAATCCGCGGAACTTGCCGGTCGAGGATGCCTCGCCGGGCACTGCCTCGGCGTCGCCCTGCCGCCCGAGGATAACCCAGGACGGACCCTGCATGAGCGAGACGCCCAGCGCCCCGACGCAGTTCGTACCCACGCCCATCACGCGCGAGATGGAGGACTCCTACCTCACCTACGCCATGAGCGTCATCATGGCCCGCGCGCTGCCCGACGTCCGCGACGGCCTCAAGCCCTCCCAGCGACGCATCCTCGTCGCCATGAACGACCTCAACCTCTCGCCCCGCGCCAAGCACCGCAAGTGCGCCAAGATCTGCGGCGACACAAGCGGCAACTACCACCCGCACGGCGAAGGCGTCATCTATCCCACTCTTGTCCGCATGGGCCAGGAATGGTCCATGCGCCACCTGCTGATCGACCCGCAGGGCAACTTCGGCTCCATCGATGGCGACCCGCCCGCGGCCATGCGCTACACGGAGGCTCGCCTCGCCGGTCCGGCCGAAGAGATGCTCACGGACCTTGAGCAGGAGACGGTGGACTTCGAGGACAACTACGACGGCACGCGGAAAGAGCCCGTCGTCCTGCCCAGCCGCTTCCCGAACCTGCTCGTCAACGGCTCCGAAGGCATCGCGGTCGGCATGGCCACGCGCCTGCTGCCGCACAACCTCCGCGAGATCTGCAACGCGATCATCGCCCAGATCGAGAACCCGGAGATCACGGTCGACGAGCTCATGCAGCACGTCCGCGGGCCGGACTTCCCCACCGGGGGCGTGATCTGCGGCACCGAGGGCGTGCGCCAGGCGTACGAGACCGGGCGCGGAGCGATCGTCGTTCGGGGGAAGATGCATACCGAAGACGCGCCCGGCGGCCGCGTGCACATCGTCGTGGACGAGATCCCCTACGGGGTCATGCTGCCCACCATCAAGGAGCGGATCAGCGAGGCGGTCGAGGCCGGCACGATCAAGGGCATCGACGACGTGCGCGACGAGTCGGGTCGGGACCGGCTCGTCCGGCTGGTCATCGTGCTGCGCAAGGACGCCAATGCCCAGGTCGTGATGAACCAGCTCTGGAAGTACACGCCCCTGGAAACCACGCTGCACGCGCTCAACATCGTGCTGGTCAACCGCGTGCCGCGCGAGCTGAGCCTGCGGCAGCTCATCGACCATTACATCCGGCATCGCATCGAGGTGATCCGCCGCCGGACCGCCTTCCTGCTCCGCAAGGCCCGCCAGCGGGCGCACGTGCTTGAGGGCCTGATTCTGGCCGTCGCCGACATCGACGAGGTCATCCGCCTGATCCGCCAGGCCGCGGACGCCGACGCGGCCCGAGCGGCCCTGATGGCGCGCCCGCTGCGGCTGAGCGAGGCGGCGACCGTGCGGCGGCTGTTGCCGGAGGCGTTCGTGCGGCGGGCCGGGACCGCTGACCAGTTCCTGACGCGCACGCAGGCGGACGCGATCCTGGCTATGCAGCTCCGCCGGCTGACCGGCCTGGAGATCGAGCAGCTTGCCAGGGAGTACAGCGACCTGACCGAGGAAATCGCCGGGTACGAGCTGATCCTCGCGGACGAGCGGCGCGTGCACGACATCATCGCCGAGGACCTGCGCGAGCTGGCCGAGAAGTACGGCGACGAGCGGCGCACGCAGATCTCCGGAGCCGTGGGCTCGATCGACCTCGAGCAGCTCATCCAGAAGGAGGACGTGGTCGTCACCATCTCGCACGAGGGCTACATCAAGCGCGTGCCGATCGACACGTACCGCTCGCAGGGCCGCGGCGGCAAGGGTATTCGCGGCACGGACAATAAGGATGGCGACTTCATCGAGCAGGTCCGAGTCTGCTCCACGCACGACTACCTGCTCAACTTCACCAGCCGCGGGCGGGTGTACTGGCTACGGGTCTACGACGTGCCGAGCATGTCGCGGACCAGCCGCGGCCGGGCGCTGGCGAACGTGCTGACCATGCAGGAAGGCGAGCGGCTGATGGCCGTCTTGCCCGTGGCGGAATTCGGCGAGCGGTACGTCTTCTTCGCGACCGAGAAGGGCGTGGTCAAGAAGACACCCCTGGCCGCGTTCAGCAACCCGCGCCCCAGCGGCATCCTCGCACTGACCATCGACCCTGACGACAGTCTGGTCAAGGTGGGACTGACCAGCGGCGAAGACGAGATCGTCCTGGCCACGCGCGACGGCATGGCCTGCCGCTTCAACGAAGCCGACGTGCGGCCGATGGGCCGCACGGCCCGCGGCGTGCGCGGGATCACACTCGAGAGCGGCGACAGCGTCATCGACATGGTGGTCATCCGTCCGGGCATGAGCGTGCTCACCGTGTGCGAGAACGGCTACGGCAAGCGCACGCTGGTCGACGAGTACCGCCGAACGCGTCGTGGCGGCAAGGGCGTCATCAACATCAAGACCACCGAGCGGAACGGGCCGGTGATCGCGGTGCGGGCCGTCACGGACGACGATGCCCTGATCCTGATCACGGCATCCGGGAACCTGATGCGAATGGAGCTGGCGCAGCTTCGCGAGATCGGGCGGGCGACGCAGGGCGTGCGGCTCATCCGCCTGGACGAAGGCGACAAGGTCGCTGCGGTCGCCAAGCTCGAGGGCGAGCGCGAGGACCGCGACGACGCCGGCCAGGTCGCGCCGCTCCCCGACGCAGCCGAGGACGAGGCTGGCGACTCGGGTGCCGACAGCGCGTCCCGCGACGCCGGCGATGGGGCT